>CBHFMJ010000044.1:0-11134 GCA_965994715.1 uncultured bacterium
GTTCCTACGCAGACCTGATCCTCGAACGGAACATTGGGATCCAGTCCCACCAGATCCGGATAGAGCTCCGCCGAACTCACGGAGGGGCAGGCGTGGTTCGTCGCGGTGCGACGGAGGATCCTCTCAACCTGTCTCGGGGCGAGCCCGAAACCGGCCCCGCTCCTCGAGCCGTACTCGCTCACGATCAACGCCGCGACGCCTGCGGCGTGGGGCGACGCCATCGACGTTCCCTGCAGGTAGACGTACACCCCGCAGTTCCTCTCGTTCCTCGGCCTGCGGATGCAGTCGACGACGGCGAAGGGATCGAGCGAACCGAACCTGGGGCCGATCAGCCCTTCCTCCATCGCGAGGTCGGCCGGGTAGGTAGAAAGGATCCTCGTGCCGGGTGAGTCGTACCGAGGGGTCCCGAAGAACTCACGTCGATCCCCACCGGGTGCGGAGACGGTGGACGCTCTGAACCCGTAGTTCGAGTAGTACGCCTTGCGCCCGCTCGGGCCGACGGCGTTGACCGTCATCACGTGCGCTCCCTCGGTCGGGATGTCGAGGCAGTCGTCCGTGATGTTGTCCCGGATGTACTCGCTGCCAGGAGGGAAGTCGGGACTGAAGGCATCGTAGGTCGGGTTGTCGAGATCCGTGTGGGAGTTCCCCGAGGAGGAGAGGAGCGACACGCCGTGTCGCCACGCGTACTGGAGCGCACGGTTGGACGCATCGATCACGGTCGCCTGCTGCCGTTGGGCCTCGGGCGAGTCCAAGGGGTTGTTCCGGCAGTTGAACTCCCACGGGTCGGTGAAGAAGCTCATGTTGACGACATCGATCCCGTGATCCGCCGCGTACGTGTACGCGGCCAGGGTCTCGAACAGGAAGAAGAACCCCGAGTCTTGTCCCGCTCGGAGGTTCACGAGCGTGACCTCAGGAGCGACACCGGCGACGCCGAGGCCGTTGAGCTCGGCCGCGACGATCCCCGCCACGTGCGTCCCGTGGCCACCCTCGTCGACCGTCGCCGGGTCGGAGCACGAGCGGTCCGGTTCGTCCTCACACGGCCCGTCGATCAATGGGATATCGGTCGTGAAGTTCCGGCTGAGTGACCTGTTGACGTTGTCGTCGAGGTCGGGATGGCTCGCGTCGATACCCGTGTCGATGATGCCCACGCGGACCTGCGGGCTCCCCTGCTGGATCGCGTAGGAGCCTCGGGCGGTCGCATGGATCATCTTCATGCCCCATTGGAGGTCGGCCAACGGCTCTTGTCTCGGTCTGACTCGCACGTTCGCGCTCCGCGCCGAGCTTGCGGACCCGATCGACTCGACCTCGTCCACCTTCTCTCGAAGTGCGGGGTCCGAATAGCCGATGACCCGGTTCCGCGAGGCGCCCGAGATCGCTGCCTCCGCGGTCGCATCCAGGACGAAGCCCGCGTTCCGCGTCGTCACTCTGGCAACGCCGATCGAGGCGATCTCCTCGACGACCCGGCCACCCGCGGCTTCCACGGCCGACCGACCTTCCGCGAAGGACGAGCCCGCCTCATAGAGGACGATGTACTCGCGAAGCGGTCCGCCGGGACGCGAACTGCTCGCGGTTGCCGAAGGCAGTGACCCGACGAGAGCGACCGCGAGCGTGGCGATCAGCGCGGCAGCGATGGAGCGTCTGCGCATGGGAGGACCTCCCTTGATCGGTCACCCCCACGAGACCGTGGAACCCTACGCGATGTTGCCGGCGGTTGTCCTACCCGGAACGGGGCAGTCGCGACCGCCCCACCTCCTTCCGGATCTGACGGGCGGCGTTCGCACCGGGACCGCCCGTGACGCCGCCGCCCGGGTGGGCGCCGGACCCGGCCAGGTAGAGCCCGTCGAGGACGAACCGGTACCGAGCTTCCCCGTTCAGCGGACGCCAGGCGAAGAACTGGTCGAGGCCCGGCTCCGCGTGTTGAACGTGGCCGCCCGAGAGGCCGAAGTCGGCCTCGAAGTCCTCGGGTGTGATGACCTGCCTTGCCTCCACGAGCTCTCCGAGCCCCGGCGCGTATCGCTCCAACGTCTTGACCGTCACCTCCCCCAGCCGTTCGCGCTCGCGGGACCACTCCCCCGCTCGAAGGTGTCGGGGGGCGGATTGGACGATCGCGCTCATCACGTGACGCCCCTCGGGCGCGAGCGATGGGTCGACGAGGGACGGGATCGTCGCCTCGATCCACGGCTCGTCGGCGAGCTCACCGTATTTCCTGGCGTCCGACGCCCTCTCGACGTAGTCGATCGACGGACCGATCACGATCCGGCCCTGCACGCGCTCGGGATCCTCGTGGAAAGCCGGGAGGCCGGACAGGGCGAGGTTCACCTTGGCGGTGGCTCCGGGCTGCCGGATGTTGCCCGCACGCCAGAGCATCGCTGGACCGACCTCCTCGGGGTCACAGAGCGCGAGCGTCCGCTTCGGGTCGGCCGCAGACACGACGATGCCCGCGTCGATCTCGGTGCCGTCGGCGAGGGTCACCCCGACGACCCGGCGGTTGTCCGATCGGATCTCCTTCACATCCGCTCCGGTGCGGATCTCCGCGCCCGCGCCCGATGCGGCCGAGGCGAGCGCCGCGGCGAGCGCCTGGGTCCCCCCGCGCGCGAACACGGCGGTCCCGGCGGCCCCGCCGTCGTTGCCGGCCGAGTCGTTCAGGAACAGCGCGGCCGTCCCCGACGACCAGGGCCCGCACGCCGTGTAGAGCACGCCTCGGGTGGACAGCGGGCCGCGCACCGCCTCCTCCTCGAATACCTCCTGGACGAGATCGGCGACGGCCATCGGCATCATGCGGATCGCTTCGCGGCCGTACCGTGCGCCGAGCCCTCGGAACGCCCACCCCACCCTGAGCCCCGAGATCGCATCGGCGAGGGTCGGCGCGCTGATGTCGGGCGGGGTCGCGACGTTCACGTACGCGAGGAACGACGCGATCGCTCGCACCTTCTGATCGAACCCCGCGTAGGCGTCGGCATCGCGCGGGTTCCGCTCCTGGAGCTCCCGTGCCGTCCGGGCTGCATCGCCCCAGAACGTCACGGAGGATCCGTCCGGCTGCGGCGCGAACATCCGGACGGGCGGCGAGATGAGCGAGAGCCCGTGGTCCTCCAGCCGGAGGTCTTCGATCACCGATCGACGGAGACGGCCGACCGTGTGCGCGAGCCCCGGGGCCGTGAACCCCGGCGCGAACTCACCGCCCCGGAGGATGCCGCCCACCTCGGCAGCCCGCTCCAGGACCGTGACGCGGCGCCCGTCCTTGGCGAGGAGGGCGGCAGCCACCAAACCGTTGTGGCCCGCGCCGATCACGACGACGTCCGAGCGAGCTCCCACGCTCAGGCCGCCCTCCCTCGTCCTCGGCCCCCTCGACCGCCCCTCAGCACCTCGAGCGCGGCGATCCGACCGGGGGCGCCCATGATCCCGCCACCGGGGTGCGTCGCCGACCCGCACATCCACAGGTCGCGGATCGGTGTGCGGTAGCGGGCCCACCCCGGCACCGGCCGGTTGAAGAACAGCTGCTCGAGCGAGAGCTCCCCCTGGAAGATGTTGCCTTCGGTCAGGCCCGTGACGTCCTCGATGTCCTTCGGGGTGATGAACTGCGACCCCACGATGCGCTGTCGGATCGTCGGGAACCGCTCCGCGATCGTGTCGATCACGTTCTGCCCGAAGGACTCCCGCGCCCTGTCGTCCCAGATCGCGTCCCCGGCCAGCCGGTACGGCGCGTATTGGACGAAGCAGCTCATCACGTGGCCGCCGGGAGGAGCCATCGTGGGGTCCACGAGCGTGGGGATGATCATGTCGATGTAGGGGCGGCGCGAGGGGCGTCCGTACTTGGCGTCGTCGTAGGCGCGTTCCATGTAGTCGAGCGAGGGGGAGAACGAGATCGCGCCGCGGAGCCACTCCCCCGTGCCCGGCTTGCACTCCAGCTCCGGGAGCCCGTCGAGCGCGAGGTTCACCTTGCCGCTCGAGCCGCGGTACTTGTAGCGCAGCACTTCTTCGCGGAAGGCGGGATCGAGCGTGCCGTCCTCGAGCAGCTTGATGAACGTCCAGCGGGAATCCAGCGAGGACAGAACGATCCCCGCCTCGATCTGCTCTCCCGACTCCAGCGTCACACCGGTGGCACGGCCGCCCCGCACGTCGATCCGCGCGACGGGCGCCTCCGTCCGGATCTCCGCGCCCGCCGCCAGAGCCGCGCTCCCGATCGCGTCGGAGATGCTCCCGGTGCCGCCGCGCGGCACGCCCCAGGCGCGGAACGCCCCATCGATCTCGCCCATGTAGTGGTGGAGCAGCACGTAGGCCGTGCCCGGCGATCGCGGTCCCTGGAACGTCCCGATGATCCCCGAGGCGCTCATCGTCGCCTTGAGGGGATCGGTCTCGAACCACTGGTCGAGGAAGTCCGCTGCCGACATCGTCATCAGCTGGATGAACGTCGTCTGCAGACGCTTCGGCAGGTCCTTGAACGTCTTCGCGAGCGGCGTGAGCGGGAGCCAGTCCCGGACCGAGATCTTGCCGGGGTCGGGCGGCACGATCGACAGGATGGGCTTGATGAACCGCGCCATCTCCGCCATCAGCGGTCCGTACTCCTCGTAGGCTTCGGCGTCGTTGAATGACCAGCGACGGAGCTCACGGACGGTGCGGCCGTGGTCGTTGACCCGCCAGAGCGAGTCGTCGTCCAGCGGCGTGATCGTCCCATCGAGGGGCAGGATCTCGAGACCGTGCTTGGGCAGCTCGAGCTCGCGGATGATCTCCGGGCGCAGGAGCGAGACGACGTAGGAGAAGACGCTGAACCGGTAGCCCGGGACGATCTCCTCGGAGACGGCTGCACCACCGAGGACGTGGCGGCGCTCGAGGACCAGAACCTTCTTCCGGGCCTTCGCGAGGTACGCGGCGGTCACGAGGCCGTTGTGGCCTCCCCCGATCACGACGGCGTCGTAGCGCTGCGGCATCCGCGTCCTCTTCGCTCTTCTCTGTGGCGCGCTTCCCGGCGCCGTCTCGGGCACCGGGTCGCCGGAGAAGGCTATCCGAACGCCGTCGGCGTACGGCCGCCGATGCTAGCCGTGGCGCCCAGCGGAGGCGAAACAGCCTTTGACCTGAAGTCATCCGGGCGCCCCGGTCCCGCGGAACGCCCTCGGCTAGCCTGTGCCGGAATGAGCGTCGGCACGGCCTTCTTCGAGCGTCAGCGGGAGCTGAACACGAAGCTGGCGTGGGGCGACTGGTCCGGCTACCACGCCGCCGCCGTGTTCGCGGACTTCGTGGACATCGAATACAACGCGATCCGCGAGGCGGCCGCCGTGATCGACGTCTCGCCCCTCTACAAGTACGAGGTGAGCGGCCCCGATGCCGCGGCGCTCCTCGACCGGGTGATCACGCGGGACGTCTCCCGCGTGGCGATCGACCAGGTGATCTACACCCCGTGGTGCGACGAGGAGGGGAAGGTCATCGACGACGGAACCGTGACGCGGCTCGACGAGGACCGCTTCCGCGTGACGGCGGCCGATCCCTCCTTCCGGTGGTTCGCCCTGAACGCCACCGGTCTCGACGTGCGGATCGAAGACATCTCGGAGACGACCGCGGCACTCGCCGTGCAGGGACGCCTCTCCCGCCACGTCCTCGAGCGGGCGACGGGGAATGACTGGTTCGACCTCCGCTACTTCCGCCGCCGCCCGGGCTCGATCGGAGATGTCGACATCGACGTCACGAGGACCGGGTACACGGGCGATCTCGGCTACGAGCTCTGGATCCCACGGGAGGGTGCCCTCGCGGTCTGGGACCGTCTCTTCGAGGTCGGCGCCGACTACGGGCTGCGGCCGGCCGGGATCCAGGCGCTCGACATCTGTCGTCTCGAGGCAAGCCTGATCCTGATCGAGGCCGAGTACACGAGCGCCCGCCACGCGTTCGCGCCGGAGCTCAAGTACTCGCCGTTCGAGATCGGCCTCGGACGCCTCGTCGCGTTCGACAAGCAGGCGGAGTTCACGGGGAAGCGGGCGCTGGTCGCGGAACGCGAGGCGGGCGGTCCGGCGCGACGGCTCGTCGGATTGGACCTCGATTGGTCCGCGATCGAGTCGATGTACGCGAGGCACGGCCTCGCCCCGCAGATCTCGGCGCTCGTCCACCGCGCGCCCGTCCCGGTCTACCGGGAGGGCACCCAGGTCGGCCGCGCGACCTCCGTCGGATGGGGTCCCACGATCAAGAAGATGGTCGGGTTCGGTTCCGTGGACAAGGACCTGACGAAGCTCGGCACCCGGCTCTCCGTGGAGTGGACCGTCGAGGGCGAGCGCGGGAAGGTGGGGGCCACGGTGGTGCCCATGCCGTTCCTCGACCTCGATCGCAAGCGCTCCTAGCTCCGTCCGCTGCTCGGTGCGAGAAACTGGGTCCGTGACGAACCGCCGGTCGCTCGCGCTGATCGCGCTCGTCCTGGTCGGCGGGCTCGTGGGGCTCGCCGTCGGGCTGGCGGGGAGCGCCCTCCTGGGAGCGATCACCGGCGTCATCTGCGTGGCGGTGGCGCTCCTCGCCATCCGGTCCGTCCAGGGGATGTCCGCGCCCACCGACCCCTCGCGGCGGCGGCTCCTCGCGATCGCCGGGCTGCTGGGCGCCGCGGCGGCGACGGGGGGCGCCGTGCTCGGCCGCACGGTCCGGCGGGTCACCCGCCCGGATCCCCGGCCGGTCCAGGAGGCGATGGCACGAGACCTCGGCGCCGAGTACATGGAGCTCGTCGCGCGCGCGTATCACCCGGATCGCAGCGGCGACATCCAGTTGCTCGCCGCCCCCTTCAACAGCGCGAACTACCCGCAGGAGTCCCGATCGCTTGTCCCCCGCGACCCGAGGACGAGTCATGCGAGCGTGTGGATGTACCTCGAGCGGGTCCCTCTCGTCGTCGCCGGGCCGGGGATCGCCGGCCTCGACTCCGAGGAGCGCGTGTCCCTCGCCGACGTCGCTCCGACGATCGCCCAGCTGATCGGGTTCGATGCGTTCCTCGAGCTGGGGCGGGAGGGACGCCCGCTGCCCGGGATCGCGCGGCCAGCGGATCCGCCCGCGGTCGTGGTGACGTTCGTGATCGACGGCGGCGGCTGGAACGTCCTGCACGAGTTCCCGGACGCCTGGCCGAACCTCCGTCGGCTGATGCGGGACGGCGCGAACTTCCGCAATGCGATCCACGGATCGTTCCCTGCCGTGACGGCGTCCGCGCACGCCACGATCGGGACCGGCGCCTTCCCTCGGACGCACGGGGTGACGGGGCACAACATCCGGGACGGCAGGAAGGTCCGCAAGACCTACGGAGAGCCGGGGCGCGCGAACCCGAACGATCTCCTCGTCCCCACGCTCGCCGACCTCTGGAGCGAGACGACCGACCGTGCCTGGGTCGGCGAGATCGGCTACCAGATCTGGCACCTGGGGATGCTCGGATGGGGTGGTAGCCAGGCGACGACCGGGGCTGGGTCGACGCGCGTCCAACCCGTTGCCGTGTACTGGGACGAGGTGGCCGACCCGCAGGGCTGGCGCAGCCTGAACGACGAGCTCTTCCGGTTGCCCGCGCGCGTGCCGTCGCTCGATGCGTTCGAGACCTATCGAGCCGACTTCGTCCCGAATCCCGACCGCGACCCTGCGTTCGATCCCGTGAAACCCAAGAACATGCACTGCTGCAGCACCCCGGTGATCAGGTACCAAGGGGATCTGATCGAGGCGACGATCGCGAACGAGCCGGTCGGTTCCTCAGGCGCGACGGGGCTCCTGTTCATCAACTACAAGGCCCCCGACTACACGGGCCACGTCTACGGGATGTTCGATCCGATGACGGGCGACGCGCTCCGAGACGTCGACGAGCAGCTCGGGCGGCTCGTGAGCCAGCTGGACGCGCTGTATCCGGGTAGGTACGCGCTGATCGTCACCGCGGACCACGGGCAGTGCCCCCTCCCCGACGCCGCCGGTGGCGTTCGGATCGACCCGATCCAGCTCTGGGACGACGTCGAGCGGGAGTTCGGCGGCGGCTTGTTCGGCTTGGTCCAGAACGTCGTGCCCTCCGAGGTGTACCTGGAGTCGGACGTCCTGTGGGACGTGGGCGCGACCCGGGAGGACATCGCCTCGTTCCTCCGCGACTATCCCTACCGGCGGAACATCGGACCGTACGTGCCCCGCGACGCGATCGAGCTGGAACTCCTGGAGCGGCAGCAGTTCGCCGCCGTCTTCGCGACCACGTTCCTGGACACCCTCGACGGCCGCGACCTCGACGCGGAGTTCGGCACGGGTATCTATCCCGAGGCGGAGATCGGGATCCCGCCGCCGGTCGGCTAGATGACGGTCGAGCTCGAGGACCGGGACCGCGCGCTCCTCGATGGCGAGGCGGGCGACGGAGCGGCGCTCGCGATGCGGCTCGTGGTCAGGATGGCGGAGGTGGCGCGAGCGT
Source organism: uncultured bacterium (assembly GCA_965994715.1). Taxonomy (GTDB): domain Bacteria; phylum Actinomycetota; class UBA4738; order UBA4738; family HRBIN12; genus JAJNBA01. The sequence goes on from CBHFMJ010000044.1 coordinate 8,381, forward strand.
CTCAGCTGCGAGACGTGACGAGGGCCCACATCGATTCCTGCCTGTACCACGGGCAGGTCGGGCTGGACTTCGCCGAGCGGCTCCTCGCGGGCAGGGCGTCCGTCACCGTCCCCTCCACGCTGAACGTCAGCTCGCTCGACCTCCTCCATCCGGAGCTCGTCCTGCTCGACGACGAGACGCGCGGGCAGGCGAAGCGGCTGATGGCCGCGTACGTGGCGATGGGCTGCCGTCCGACGTGGACGTGCGCCCCTTACCAGCTCTCCGATCGGCCGTCGCTCGGTGAGCACGTGGCGTGGGCGGAGTCGAACGCGATCGTGTTCGCGAACTCGGTCCTCGGGGCGAGAACGAACCGCTACGGCGATTTCATCGACCTCTGCGCGGCGGTCACCGGCCGCGTGCCGGACCACGGCCTGCACACCGACGAGGGTCGGCGCGCCACCGTGCGCTTCCGGCTGCACGGCGTCTCCAACCGGCTGCTCGATCAGGATCTCCTGTACCCCGTCCTTGGCCATCTCCTCGGCCGCCGAGCCGGAACCGAGGTGGCCGCGATCGACGGACTGCCCCCGACGACCTCGGAGGATCGCCTGAAGGCGCTCGGCGCCGCGGCTGCCAGCTCCGGGTCGGTCGCTCTGTTCCACGCGATCGGCATCACGCCTGAGGCGCCGACGTGGGACGCCGTGGCCGGCCTCGGAGCCCGCGAAGAGGTGGTCACCCTCTCCGATCTCCGCGCCTCGCGCGACGAGCTCTCGCACGTGAAGGACGGCGCGGAGATCGGCGCGGTGAGCGTGGGAACGCCCCACTCGTCCGAAGCCGAGCTTCGCCGGCTCGCGGAGCTCGTGGCCCAGGCTCGCTTGCGTGTCCCTTTCTACGTGAACACGGGCCGCGCGCAGCTCGCCGCGATCGGTGGGATCGCCGGCGAGCTCGCCGACGCCGGCGTCACGGTCGTGACCGACACCTGCACGTACATCACGCCGGTGCTCCGCGAGGTCACCGCTCCCGTCATGACCGACTCCGGCAAGTGGGCGTGGTACGCGCCGAGCAACCTCGGTGTCGACGTCGCCCTTGGCAGCCTCGAGGACTGCGTGCGGTCGGCTGCGGCCGGCGTCGTGACCCGCGACGAGGCGATCTGGGCCGGCTGATGGACGGTCGATTCCTCGTCGAGGGGCACGTCGACGGGACCGCCCTCCTCCTCGCCGAGCCGCTGAGCTTCTGGGGTGGACTCGATCCCGTGACGGGCGAGATCGTCGAGGCGAACCATCCGCAACGGGGTGAGGTCGTCACGGGTCGGGTCCTGGTGATGCCGTCGGGACGCGGCTCGTCCTCGAGCGCCACCGTGCTCGCGGAGTCGATCCGGCTGGGGACGGGCCCCGCCGGGGTCGTCCTCGGGGATGCCGACGAGATCGTGGCGATCGGCGCCCTGGTGGCGGAGGCACTGTACGGCGTCACCACCGGGGTGTTCGTGGCGTCCCGGGACTGCTACGCGGCGATCCGCCACGGCGACCACCTCGCGTTCGCGCCCTAGCGCCACACGCGAGGAAGCGAGGGCAGCTGCACGCCGTCGGCGCCGACCCATGCGGCGAGCTCGTCGAGCTGGCTCCGGATCGCGGGCCACACGCCGGGCGGCACGTCCTCCTGCGCGAACACACCCTGTACCCGCAGCACGTTCGCGACACGGTCGTGCACCGGATCGAGGCGCCCGACGAGGCGGTCGCCGTGGAGGATCGGGAACACGAAGTAGCCGAACTCGCGCTTCGCCTTCGGGACGTAGATCTCCAGGCGGAACCGGAAGCCGAACAGCTCCTCGGCGCGGGCCCGGTCGTGGATCAATCGGTCGAACGGCGACAGCAGGACCGTCCGGCCTCGGAACGAGCGATCGAGGACCTCGCGATGCGCCCATCGCTCTCCCGGGAGCCCGTCCACGGTCACGCGGACGGCTCTCCCCTCCCGCTCGAGCTGCCCCAATGCCCGCTCCCACCCCGGGGGTCGTTCGCCCGCGAAGGTCCACCCGAACCGGTTGATCTTGGAGATGCCGAGGGCCCGCAGCTGCACGTCGAGGAGACTCCGGGCCTCCTCTCCCGCGCCCGGCCGGGGTTCGTCGAACGGGAGGCTCCTCGTCGCGAGATCCCAGACCCGCTCCTGGCCGGCCCTGCCCGCGATCATGACCTCTCCCTTGGCCCACAGCACCTCGAGCATCATCGAGGTGTTCCTGCCGTCGTCGTTCCACCCACCGGTCCGCCAGCCGACCGCGGAGCGATCCTCGAACGCCCGGGTGGGCAAGGGGCCCTCGTCGCGCAGCCGCTGCAAGACGTACCGCCGGAACCTCGGGTTCTCGCGGAGGTACCGGCGGACGTACGCGTGCCGCCCGCCGCCGGGACCCGGGTAGCGCCGCATCGTCTCCCGATGCACGGCGAACTGCGAGGTCGGGAGGATGAACGCCCGGTACTCGAACAGCGACCGATCCCGCCACAGGAGCCGCTCGAGCTCCTCGACCCGGAACCGTCGGCCGAGCCGTGACCACAGGACGAGGTGCTCGGTCCGCGCCACCGTCCGCGTCGGGTCCATCTGCACGCTGCCGAGCCGCTCGACGACCTCGAGGATCGACCGCGGCCGCGGCGCCGACAGCAGTTGCGCGGTCACGGCCAGGCGCCGCGCCCGCTGGAGAGAGATCGAACGAGGTTCGGCCGGGCTCACCCGGCGTGCTCGGCCGCCTCGGCCTCCGCCTTCGTGCGATGGACGGCGCCGTCCGGATGTTCC
>CBHFMJ010000045.1:0-10797 GCA_965994715.1 uncultured bacterium
CTTCGTCGGCCGGGACGACAGGGTCCTATACGTCGGCAAAGCTGGGGACCTCCGTGCGCGCGTGAAGTCCTACTTCTACGGCGACGAGCGCAAGAAGGTGGAGAACCTCCTGGGCGAGGTCCATCGCGTGGAAGGCGAGGAAACGCCGGGTGGCGAGCTCGAGGCCCTGGTCCTCGAGGCCAGACTGATCCGGCGCCACGAGCCCAAGTACAACCGTCGCGGCAGGACGTGGCGACGGTTCGCCTACCTGAAGCTGGATCCGGCCGAGGCGTTCCCCCGGCTCAAGGTCGTCCATCGGGCCGGGGCCGACGACGGCTGCGCGTACCTCGGACCCTTCTCGGGGTCGGGGGCGGCCCGGTTGGCGAAGGAGGCGCTCGAGGAGATCATCCCGCTCCGTCGCTGTACCCGCTCGATGGGCGCACGCACCCGGTTCAGCCCCTGCGCCCTCGCCGGCATCGGCCGATGTCCCTCCCCGTGCGACGGCGGGATCGACACCGAGCGCTACGGAGAGCTCGTCCGGGATCTCCTCTCCTCCCTCGAGTCCCCGGACGGGCTCCTCGGAGCGCTCGAAGCACGGATGCGCCGGCTGGCGGACGCCGAGCGATTCGAAGAGGCCGCCTCCGTCCGCGACCGGCTCCGCGCCCTCGCCTCGGCGTTGCTCCGGTCGCGCCAGGACGCCTGGCTCGTCGGAGCTGGCCACCTCGAGGTCGTGGCCGAAGGCGAGCGGCCATTGGCCTTCGTGGGTGGTGCGCTCGCGCGGGCGGACGACACGGACGTACAGCCCATCCCCGAGCCCTGCCCGCGCGAGCGCGCCGACGAGCTGTCGGCGGTGCGTTCCTGGCTGGCCAGGAACCCCGTCCGTCTGGTCGCGTGCGACGTCCCCCTCTCGGAGCCCGTCGACGGTGGCGCCCGGATCGCGAAGATCGTCCGATGGACGATCGAGAAGGACGCCGAGCGACCTCGCGCGAGCCGCCGGTAGGCTCGCGCTGTCGTGGACCCTGCCGAGGTCCTGGACGGAGGCCCGGATACACTGGCCGCCATGGAGCAAGCGGTGATCCTTGAGGGCGCCCGGACCCCGATCGGCAAGTTCCTGGGCTCCTTCGCCGCCACCCCGGTGGTCGAGCTCGGGGCGGCCGCCTCACGCGAAGCCCTGCGCCGAGCCGATGTGTCGGCGGATCAGATCGATCAGACGATCCTGGGTCACGCCCGTCAGGCGGGCAACGGGCCGAACACCGGACGGCAGGTGAGCATCCACGCCGGCGTCCCGGAGGAGGTCTCCGCCTACAACGTCAACATCGCGTGCGGCTCGGGCATGAAAGCGGTCCAGCTCGGCGCGCAGCAGATCGCCCTGGGCGACGCCGAGGTCGTCCTGGCCGGCGGCATGGAGAACATGACCCGCGTGCCGTTCCTGCTCGATCGCATGCGGACGGGGTACCGGATGGGCAACGCCACCGTGCACGACGCGATGTACCGCGACGGCCTCCTGGATCCCCTCTGCGGCCTCGTGATGGGGGAAACGGCGGAGAACCTCGTCGATCGGTACGGGCTCTCGCGCGAGGAGCAGGACGGGTTCGCCCTCGAGTCCCAGTCGAAAGCGGCCGAGGGTGCCGACGCCCGCGCGGCGGAGATGTTCCCGGTGGAGGCGAGCGAACCCTCCGGGAAGGGGACGCTCACGATCTCCGAGGACGAGCATCCGCGCCCCGAGACCACGGCCGATCGGCTGGCGATGCTCTCGCCCGTGTTCCGCGAGGGCGGGTCCGTGACGGCCGGCAACGCGGCCGGCATCACGGACGGAGCCGCGGCGATGATCCTGATGTCGGCCTCGCGCGCCCGGGCGGAGGGACGGGAGCCCCTCGCCCGGATCGCCGGGATGAGCTGGGCGGGCGTCCCGCCGGAGATCATGGGCATCGGCCCCGTGCCGGCCACGAAGAAGGTCCTCGAGAAGGCCGGCCTCTCCCTCGCCGACATCGACCTGATCGAGATCAACGAGGCGTTCGCGGCACAGGTGCTCGCGTGCGAGCGTGAGCTGAAGTTCGACCGCGACCGGTTGAACCTCCTCGGTGGCGGCATCTCGCTCGGCCATCCGATCGGGATGAGCGGCGCCCGGATCCTGCTCTCGCTCGCGTACCAGATGCGCGCGCGCGGGGTCTCACTCGGCCTCGCCACCCTCTGCATCTCCGGCGGGCAAGGGCTCGCCGTCGTCCTCGAAAGGACCTGAGCCGATGACCGTCCACGCCGTCGTCCTGATCCAGTGCGAGATCGACGAGATCCCCGAGGCCGCGGAAGCGATCGCGGAGATCGGCGGCGTCTCCGAGGTCTACTCGGTGGCGGGCGAGTTCGACCTGGTCGCGGTCGTCCGGGTCGCCGGGCACGACGAGCTCGAGACCGTGATCCCCGGGGGGATCTCCAAGGTCGGAGGGGTGGAGCGCACCGAGACGCTGATCGCGTTCCAGGTGTACTCGAAGCACGACCTGGAGCGCATGTTCTCGATCGGGTTCGAGGAACGCTAGCGCCAGTCGATCGCAACGGGGAGCGACGTCCGCCTCCAGTCGTCCAGATCATCCCGTGAGCGGGGCCGGTATTTCTCGCCGACGACCCGCCGGGCCAGCGCGTCCTCCTCGTGATCCGTCACCACCCGGGCCTGCGTCCTCCGCGTCTCCTCGCCGATCTGGAGCACGACGTCGGGCGAGGCCTCGAGGTTCCGCACCCAGTCCGATCGGTCACGGCCGCCGGACAGGAGATACACCACCCCGTCGACGAGCGCGAACCAGATCTCGATCCGATGGGGTTCGCCCGAACGCCGGCCGGTGGTCGTCAGGTAGCAGTAATCCAGGTCGGCGAGGGACCGACCATCGGTCACAGCACCGCCCACAGGACGAGCCCGACGATCACGAGCAGCGCCACACCGGCGATGATCAGATCCGCCTTCTTGACCTTGCCCGGCTGCATCGCGTTGAACCCCATCGGCTACCCCTCGACCGGGCCCCGGATCCGGTAGTACTCGCGGAACTTCTCCGGTGACAGCCAGAAGATGTGCTGGCGGACCGTCGACGCGTACGTCCTTGCCTCCGCGCCGTCGTGGCACGCCCGCTCCGACACCACCTCGCCTTCGGGGCTCACGATCGCGACGGTCCATGTCCCCTCGCCGCCCCGGACCTCCACCGCGAAGCCGTTCCCGTCCGACGCCACGGCGACCACCGTCACGCCTGCCGGACGAGGTTCCGGTGGAACCGCCCGAGTTGGTCCGTCAGCTCCCCCAGCACGGTGTGCTCGTCGAGGGTGAACGCCGGGTGGAGCGAGGCCACCCGCTCGAGGGCCCGTTCGAGCTCGGTTCCCAGTCGTTCGGCCTCGCGGAGCGACTCCACCAGCACGGCGGCATAATCCGCGTTGAAGGGTTGCCCGTCCCATGGACACTCGCCGCCCGATGCCACGACCTGTTCCACGAAGAACTCCCGGCCGTCCCGCTTGCAGGTCCCTTTGATCTTCACGCACTCTCCCTTTCCGTTTTCGGCTCGGTCTCTGGCTTGGTCCTTGGCTCGGCCACGAGATCCAGCAGCCGATCGGCGATCTCGAACGGATCGACGGGCTTCACGAACCACGCGTCGGCGCCCGACCACTTCGCGAGCCAGGCGTCGTGCTTGCGATCCAGCAGGATCACGATGACCCCCGTGTAGGGCTCCGCGTGATCTCGGAGGGTTCTCGCGAGCCCGAACGCACCCTCGCGTGACGCGATCTCGTCCGCGACGATCATGTCCGGCCGCTCCCGGAGGGCCGCCCAGGTGCCGAGCTCGCCGTTGCGAGCCGCGCGGAAGCGGATCGCCTCGCCCAGCCGGCGCTCGATGCTCCTGACCGCGAGTGCCATCAGCTCCCGGGAACGCACGTCCGGAGACACCAGCAGGACATCCACGGGGGCGATGCTACTCGCTTCCACGCAGCCGCCGGGGCGGATCGCACGGTCTTTGAACGGTCCCGGACGGCGGGCTAGGCTCGGCGCGTCGGGACGCGGCCACGTACCTTTCCACGCGCTCTCGTGCATCGAGCGGCGACGGAGCACTCGTCGGAGCCACGACCAAGGAGGACGTGATGGAGAGTCTGGGGAAGGCGGCGGTCGCGGAATTCGTCGCCACGTTCGCGCTGATCTTCGTTGGTGCCGGCGCGGTGATCGTCGCGAGCTCCGGTCAGCTCGACCTGGTGGGCGTGGCGCTCGCCCACGGTCTCGTCCTGGCCGTCATGGTCTCCGTCACCGGCCACATCTCCGGCGGCCAAGTCAACCCGGCGGTGACGATCGCCCTGTGGACGGCCGGCAAGATCGGCACCCAGCGGGGCGCGGTCCTGATCGTGGCCCAGATGGTCGGTGCGGTGATGGGCACCCTCCTGCTCCGGTACGTCGTCGGCGACGCCGCGTTCGACGCCGGAGGCGCGGGCGCCCCGGCGCTCGCACCGGGCGTCGCCGTCGGCAAGGGCATCGTCATCGAGGCGATCCTCACGTTCTTCCTGGTCTTCGTGGTGTTCGGAACCGCCGTCGACGACAAGGGTCCGTGGAACAAGACGGCGGGGTTCACGATCGGGTTCACGATCGCCTTCGACATCCTCGCGTTCGGACCGCTGACCGGCGCGGCGATGAATCCCGCGCGCTGGTTCGGCCCGGCGCTGGTGGGCGGGATCTGGGAGAACGCGGTCGTCTGGATCGTGGGACCGATCTCTGGCGCCATCATCGCCGGCGTCCTCTACACGGCCGTGCTCCTGCGCGGACGGGAGCCGGCCACCCCGTAGCTCCGGGCCCGCCCGGTACGCTGGGCCGGCGATGGTCGCCGACCTTTATCTCGACTCGGCCTCGGCCGCTCCCCTGCTTCCGGAGGCGCGCGACGCCGTCGTCGCCGCCCTCGAGTCGTTCGGCGACCCTCTCTCGATCCACGCCCCGGGACGTGCGGCCCGCTCTCTGCTCGACGACGGACGCGAGCAGGTCGCCACCGCGATCGGAGCCCAGCCCGACGAGATCGTGTTCACCTCTGGCGGCACCGAATCGATCGCACTCGCGATCTGGGGCGGCGTACGCGCTGTCCGAGAGCTCGGCACCCGGATCGTGATCGGTGCCGTCGAGCATCCCGCCGTGAGCGGTGTCGCGCACGCGCTGGAGTCGGATGGGTTCGAGGTCGTGGTGGTCCCCGTCGACCGAGACGGTCGGGTCGATCTCGATCGCTTCGCCGCGGACGTGCGAGCTCCCGGCACGCTCCTCGCATCGCTCCAGCACGCGAACCACGAGCTCGGAACGATCCAGCCCGTCGCCGAGGCGGCCCGACTCGCGCGCGGAGCCGGCGTGCGGTTCCACACCGACGCCTGCCAGACCGTGGGCCGGCTCCCGGTGGACGGACCGGCCCTCGGCGCGGACCTCCTGTCGCTGTCGGCGCACAAGTTCGGAGGGCCACCGGGGGTGGGGGCCCTCTACGTCCGTCGCGGCGTCGCGATCACGGCCTACCCCTGCGGGGACGACCGAGAGCGGAAGCGTCGCTCCGGGATGGAGAACACCCCCGGGATCGCCGGGATGGCGGCCGCGCTCACGGCGTCCCTCACCACGATGGCCGACCGAGCCGCCTCCCACTGGACGCTGACCGCGGAGCTCCGGGAACGGCTGGCCGAGGTGCCCGGCACGACGGTCCACGGTCACCCGACCCACCGCACGCCTCACCTGGTGGGGTTCAGCGTCGCAGGCCTCGACCCCGCGACACTGCTGATGACCCTCGACGATCGTGGCTACCGACTGGGAGCCGGATCACTCTGCAGCGGCCGCCCCGAAGACCCGTCGTCGGTGCTGGAGCAGATCGGCTACCCGGGGACGACGGGATTCCGGGTGAGTCTCGGGGACGGTGTGGACCGATCCCACCTCGATGCTCTCGTCGGGATGCTCTCCGGGACCGTGCGCGAACTCCGACAGATGGAGGCGGCCTCCACGGAGGCACTCTCGCGGTTCAGTCCGCCGACCGCCGGCTGAGCCCAGTCCCGCGGAGGCCCGCCGGCCGCTACTCCACCGTCCAGGTGTCCCCGACGTGGAGGAGCGAGCCGAGGTCGCCCGCGCCGAGGCGCTCCTTCGCGGCTTGGAGCTGATGCTGGATCGCCTGCCCGTACACCGGGCGCTCCACCTCGTGGAAGACACCGATGCACGAGGGTTCATCCGGGCCGCGGGAGAGGTGGGCCAGCGCGAACGCGAGCGACGGCCGGCCGTGGGCGTCGTGCACGACGATGCCGTCCGGGTCGGTCTCCGCCGTGAGCGCGATCTCGTACCGGCCGTTCTCGCCGACGCGCACGCACCGGTTCCCCTCGTCGAACACGATCGGCTCGCCGTGCTCGAGCCGGATCTGATTGTGCTTGCCCTGGGCCTTGTCGCGCAGCAGGTCGAACGCGCCGTCGTTGAAGACGTTGCAGTTCTGGTAGATCTCGACGAAGGCCGTCCCCTTGTGCTGGGCGGCCCGCCGGAGGACCTCGGTCAGATGCTGCCGGTCGTTGTCGACCGTGCGTGCCACGAACGTCGCCTCGACCCCGAGGGCGAGTGCGATCGGGTTGAACGGATGGTCGACGGAGCCGAACGGCGTGGACTTCGTGACCTTCCCCTCTTCCGACGTGGGCGAGTACTGGCCCTTCGTCAGTCCGTAGATCTGGTTGTTGAAGAGGAGGATCTTGATGTCGACGTTCCGGCGGAGCGCGTGGATCAGGTGGTTCCCCCCGATCGAGAGGCCGTCGCCGTCGCCGGTCACGACCCACACCGAGAGCTCCGGAGCCGCGACCGCGATCCCGGTGGCGAGGGCGGGGGCACGCCCGTGGATCCCGTGCATGCCGTACGTGTCCATGTAGTACGTGAACCGGCCGCTGCAGCCGATCCCGGACACGAACACCGTCTTGTGCGGCTCGATGCCGAGCTCAGGCATGAACGCCTGGACCGCGGACAGGATCGCGTAGTCGCCGCACCCGGGGCACCAGCGCGGCTCCTGGTCCGATGTGAAGTCCTTCTTGGTCAGCGTCGAGGCGTCACGCGGTGCGGTTCCGCCGTTCGCGATCACGTCACTCATCGAGCACCCTCGTGATCTCGTGCTCGAGCTCCTCCGCGAAGATCGGGAGACCCTGCACCTTCGTGTACGACGCCGCGTCCACCAGGTACCTGGCACGGATCAGCGCTGCGAGCTGCCCCATGTTCATCTCCGGGATCAACACCTTCCGGTACGCGCGCACGACCTCCCCGGTGTTCGTGGGGAACGGGTTCAGATGCCGGAGATGCGCGGTCGCCACGCTCCGGCCGTCGGCCCTCGCCCGGGCGACGGCAGCCGTGATCGTGCCGAGCGAGGAGCCCCAGCCGAGCACGAGCAGCTCGGCCTCACCGCTCGGGTCCTCGACCTCGAGGGCCGGGATGTCCTCCGCGATGCCGTCGACCTTCGCCTGGCGGAGCCTGGTCATCAGCTCGTGGTTGGCCGCGTCGTAGCTGATGTTGCCGGTCCCGTCCTGGCGTTCCAATCCACCGATCCGGTGCACCAGCCCCGGTGTCCCCGGGGTCGCCCACGGCCGCGCCAACCTCTCATCGCGCGAGTACGGCAGGAAGTCCTGACCGTTCGGTGACGCGAATCCCGGATCGATCGACGGCAGGCTCTCGACGTCGGGGATCGGCCACGGCTCCGAGGAGTTCGCGATGAACGTATCGGAGAGCAGGATCACCGGCGTCCGGTACCGCACGGCGATCCGGGCCGCCTCGAGCGCAGCGGTGAAGCACTCGGCCGGGGTGGACGCCGACACGATCGGCAGCGGCGATTCCCCGTGCCGTCCGTACATCGCGAGCAGCAGGTCCGCTTGCTCGGTCTTCGTCGGCATGCCGGTCGAGGGGCCCGCGCGCTGCACGTCGACGACGATCATCGGCAGCTCCATGATCACCGCGAGCCCGATCGTCTCGGCCTTCAGGTCGATGCCCGGCCCGCTCGTCCCGGTCACCGCCAGCTGGCCGCTGAAGGCCGCACCCAGGGCGATGTTGGCGGCGGCGATCTCGTCCTCCGCCTGGATCGTGACCACGCCGAAGTTCTTGTGGCGGGACAGCTCGTGGAGGAGCTCGGAGGCCGGCGTGATCGGGTAGCTCGCATAGAACAGAGGCAGACCGCTGCGTTCCGACGCGGCGATCAGTCCCCACGCGAGAGCGGTGGCGCCGTCGATGTTGCGGTAGGTCCCCGGCACCTGCGGCGCCGCCTCCACCTTGTAGGACTCGGCGAACAGCTCCGTCGTCTCCCCGAAGTTGAAGCCGGCCTTGAAGGCCGCGACGTTGGCGTCGAAGATCTCCTGGCGGGAACCGAACTTCTTCTCCAGCCAGTTGAGGGTCGTGTCCGTCGGGCGACCGAACATCCACGACACGAGCCCGAGGGCGAACATGTTCTTCGCGCGCTCCGACTCCTTCTTGCCGATCCCGATGCCCTCCGTCGCTCGCACCGTGATCGAGGTCATCGGCACCTTGTAAACCTGGTAGCCGTCGAGGGTCCCGTCCTGGAGAGGGTCGGCGGTGTACCCGGCCTTCTGGACGTTCCGCTCCGTGAACGAGTCCTCGTTCAGGATGAGCACGCCGCCCTTCCCGACCTTGTCGAGATCCGCCTTGAGGGCTGCCGGGTTCATCGCGACCAGCACGTCGGCGTGATCGCCGGGCGTGGTGATGTCGTTCGATGCGAACTGTATCTGGAACGCGGAAACCCCGTGGACGGTCCCTGCAGGGGCGCGGATCTCAGCGGGGAAGTCGGGCAGCGTGGCGAGGTCGTTGCCGAGCACGGCCGTGGCGCTCGTGAATCGGTCGCCGGTCAACTGCATGCCGTCGCCCGAGTCGCCGGCGAACCGAACGACGATCCGTTCCCGCTCTCGAACCGCTTTGCTCATCCAAGAGAACACCCTACTGCGCGGGTTCGGCTGTGATGGCCGTGGCTGCTAGTTTCTCGCGGATGCGACGACGGCACCTGGGCAGACACGGCCCGGAGATCTCCGTGATCGGGTACGGCGCGTGGGAGGCCGGTGGAACGGCGTGGGGCGCCAACGAGTCCGATGAGGTCGTGATCGATGCGATCCGGGCCGGTCTCGACGCCGGGATCGACTGGATCGACACGGCGGAGGTCTACGGGGACGGCGTCTCCGAGCTCCTCGTCGGGCGCGCGGTCGCCGGGCGGCGGGACGAGCTGACCCTCGCCACGAAGGTGGCTCCGGCGCCCGAGGGCAGCGGCTTCACACCGGCGCAGGTCCGGAGCGCCTGCGAGAAGAGCCTCGGCCGCCTCGGGACGGACCGGGTCGACCTCTACCAGCTCCACTGGCCGGACGAGACCGGCGTGCCGCTCGAGGAGACCTGGGGCGCGATGGGTGACCTGCAGGACGCCGGCCTCGTCCGGCACATCGGCGTGTCGAACTTCGATCGGGGCCAGATCGAGGCCTGTCTCGCGATCCGCCACGTCGACTCCCTCCAGCCCGAGTTCTCGATGCTCACGCGGGCGAACGGGAACCTGATCCGCTGGTGCGGCGAACAGGGCGTCGGCGTGGTCAGCTACGCCCCGCTGGCGTACGGCCTGCTGACAGGCGCCATCAGCACCGAGACGCGGTTCCCCGACGGCGACTGGCGCGGCACCGAGCAGGACGAAGGATCGTTCGCCGACCTCGAGACGTCGCTGGCGATCGTCGAGGGGCTCCGACCGGTCGCGGAGCGGCTCGGCTGCGGTCTCGCGGAGCTCGCCCTCGCGTGGAACGCGCACCAGCCGGGCGTGACCTCGGCGATCGCTGGGAGTCGCAACCCGGCGCACGTTCGGACGAACGCGTCGGCGGGAGACATCGAGCTGGACGACGCCACCCTGAAGGAGATCGACACCCTGCTGGGTTGATCAGGTGACCGGTCCGCCGGGCTGCACCTGACGGAGCCGCCTCGCGAGCCCCTCGAGGAGCCCCATCGCGAGCGACGGCTCCTCCTCGATCATCCGGCGCAGGGTGTGCCGGAACAGCCGCAGGAGCTCCATCGGCGTCTCGGAGACGATCGACGCGGTCCTCGGGCCACCGTCCAGCGCCGACAGCTCTCCGAAGAAGTCGCCGGGGACCAGGGTGGCCACCTTCCTACCCCCTCGGGTGACGCGGGCCCCCCCGCTCAGGACGACGAACATCGCCTCCCCCGCCCCTCCCTCCTCCACGATCGGCCGGTCGGCGTCGAACGCGACGACCTCGGCCTCCGCGGCGAGACGGTGGAGATGCCGCTTGGAGAACCCATCGAACAACGGCACTGCGCGGAGGGCGGCCACCGAGCGGCGCACCTGGGTGGCTGATCGCCGGCGGGAGGAGGTCGAAGCCTCCCTCGTCCGCAGCACCGATCTCCCGGTCGGCACGACTCGCATGAGCGGAGGGTACTCCGACGCACCGAGGCTCGCAGTCGCATCCGTGCTCGGCGGTAGGGTTATCGGGTGGACGTTCGGAGCAGGCTGCAGGCGTTGCTGGCCGAGCGGATCCTCGTGCTCGAGGGTCCGAAGGGCACGGCGATCCAGACGCTCGAGCTGTCCGAGGAGGACTTCCGCGGTGACCTCCTGAAGGACCACCCGCGCGACATCAGGGGGGACAACGACGTCCTCGGCCTCACCAGGCCCGACATCGTCGAGTCGATCCACCGCGACTATCTGGACGCCGGGGCCTGGATCCTCAGCACGAACACGTTCAACGGGAGCCCCGTCTCGCAGGCCGAGTACGGGCTGGAGCACCTGGTCTACGACATGAACCGCGCCGCGGCCGAGAACGCCCGGCGGGCGCTCGACGGTGCCGAGGATC
>CBHFMJ010000046.1:0-10654 GCA_965994715.1 uncultured bacterium
AAGGCCGAGGTCGTGTTCCCCGACCAGGAGGACACGATCTGGGCGTGGGACGAGAAGGCCGGGCAGTACTACCTCCACCACTTCTACTCGCACCAGCCGGACCTGAACATCGCGAACCCGAAGGTCCGTGAGGAGATGGCGAGGATCGTCGGGTTCTGGCTCGAACTGGGCGTCGACGGCTTCCGCGTGGACGCCGTGCCGTTCCTCCTCGAGACCGGCGGGATCGCGGGCGAGGTGGAGCTCGATCCGCACGACTTCCTCCGGGACCTCCGGTCGTTCATGTCCCGGCGCCGGGGCGACGTGATGATGCTCGGCGAGGTGAACCTGCCCCACAAGGATCTGCAGCTGTTCTTTGGCGGCCCGGACGGCGACGAGGTCCAGCTGCTCTTCAACTTCATCCTGATGCAGTCGATCTACCTCTCGTTGGCGCGCCAGGACGCCCGTCCGCTGGCGAAGGCGCTCCGCGAGACGGTGCGGAAGACAGACGACCAGCAGTACGCGAACTTCCTCCGCAACCACGACGAGCTGACGCTCGACAAGCTGACCGACGCCCAGCGCCAAGAGGTCTTCGACGCGTTCGGTCCGGAGGAGGACATGCAGCTGTTCGGGCGTGGGCTCCGTCGGCGCCTCCCCTCGATGCTCGACGGCGACGAGCAACGCATCCGTATGACCTACAGCCTGCTGTTCTCGCTCCCGGGCACGCCGGTGCTGTTCTACGGCGAGGAGATCGGGATGGCCGAGAACCTCGAGATCGAGGGACGGTTGAGCGTCCGCTCACCGATGCAGTGGACCGACGAGAAGAACGGTGGGTTCTCCTCGGCTCCACCGTCGCGTCTGCGCCGTCCGGTCGTCGAGGGCAAGTTCGGGCCGATGGCGGTCAACGCCGCGGCGCAACGACGCGACCCCGATTCCCTGCTGACCTGGATGGAGCGGGTCATCCGGCGCCGGCGCGAGACGACCGAGCTCGCGTGGGGCTCCTGGCAGGTCCTGGAGACCGACGTCGATGCGGTCCTCGCGCATCGGTGCGACTGGGAGGGTCGGAGCGTCGTCGCGGTCCACAACCTGGGCGCGGACCCGTGCGTCGTGCGCGTGGAGCTCGGCGACGTGCCCGAGGGCGCGACGCTCGACGATCTGCTCGACGAGCGGCCGGCGCTCGACGAGATCGACGGCACTTCCCTGGAGCTGCAGCTGGGCGGCTACGGCTACCGCTGGTACCGGATCGGGACGCCGGACCAGATGACCCCTCCTTAAGGGTCCACCGCCTCCCCCAGCGATAGCCAGACCTCCTCGGCGGATGCATCGATCGTGACGCCGATCACCTCGGCGCCGATCGGGTACTCCCGGACGGCCAGGGTCGTCTCGTCGATCCGATAGAGCGTCCCCGCGCCGTCTCCGATCCAGATCGAACCGAGTCCGACGCCCATCGTGGTCGGCTGGTCGCCGACACGCGCGTCCCCGTTCACCGTATTCGACTGCGCGTTGAGTCGTCGCACGATCCCGACCTCGCGATCCAGCAGCCACACCGCCTGTTCGGTCGCCACCATCCGGTCCACCGTGCCCTCCACCTCGGTCGGCGGGGCGACGGGCAACAGCGTGACCGGGTCGAGCCGCGTCACCTTGCCCTCGAGGACGTCGTGGATCCATACCCCGGATCTCGTCGCGGCGAGCGCGTCGATCCGCTCGCCGGTGTCCTGCCGGTCGCGACGCCCGCTGCGCGGGTCGAACCGGACGAGGGTTCCGTCGCTCACGCCCACCCATACGACGTCCGTCAGCGCGATCCGGTAGACCGTGATCCCGGAGGCCACCGGCAGCCTGAGCACCTCCTCCGGTTCCGCCGTGCCGGGATGGATCCGATACACCCTGTTCACCGATTGGACCCAGACGGCGTCGAGCCCGGTTCGGACGCTCCCGGCGAAGATGCCGCCCGCATCGGTCCGCTCGGAACGGATCTCGGCGTGGATCGGATCGATCTGGAGGAGGCGCGGTGGCCGGAGGGCCCACACGGCTCCCTCGCCCGCCGCGATCGGCTGGTCGATGAACGTGCCGGCCGTCGGATCGACCGGACCCTCGAAGCGGACCGTCTTGTCGAGCGTCCCGGTCTCGGGGTCCATCCGGACGACGGCGTACTGGAGCGGCCCCGGCGGAGCCGGGGGCGCTCCGGTGTCACCGTCACCGAGCAGCAGTACCCCGGCCAGGACGAGCGCGACGACGACGAGGGCGAGTCCCGCGAGGAGCGGGGCTCGCCGACGGGCCGTCGGGAAGATCTCGCGGCGCCGCTCCGACGCCTCCTCGACCTCGAGGGGCGGCGCGGCCGGCGCGCCGTCCACCTCCGTCACCTTGAACAGTCGGAACTCGCCCTCCAACCCCTTCAGCTGATGCTCGCCGTGCTCCGTGAACGCGATGCCCGCGCCGGGCACGATCTCCCGCACGGACGCGGGCACGAGCACCTCCCCCGGCCCTGCGACCGACATCACGCGCGCGGCCGTATTCACCACGAGCCCGCTCGGCTTGCGTTCGGTCGTCTCGAGCTCGCCGAAGCTCACTCCGGCGCGGATCTCGATCCCGAGCTCGCGGACAGCCTCGGTGGCGGCGACCGCGCAGCGGATCGCGTCGGCCGGACGCTCGAACGTCGCGAAGAACCCGTCGCCCGCCGTGTCGACCTCGTGGCCCCCGAACCGGCCGAGCGAGCGCCGGACGATCCGGTGGTGCCGCGCGACGAGCTCGCTCCACCGCGTGTTCCCCATCTCGGCCGCGATCGCCGTGGAGCCCACGATGTCGGTGAACAGCACCGCGGCCAGGCCTCGCCCCGCTGTGCGCCGCTGCATCGCCGGAGTGTATGCCCCCCCCTCACGTCGGCGGCACGCCCCGTGCACCGCGACGAGTTCGCTCGGAGGACCCGGGACGTTCGTCCCGTCGACACCCTCGGGTCATCCGGAGCGGTTACACCTTGGATCGGAGGAGTGGCAGAGGCCTTCCGAGAGGCGTCGGAGATCCGGCGTCCGAGAAGGAGGTCCCCCGGTCCTACCGAACCAGGTCCGCTCTCAGAAGAGACCGCGCAGCGGGACGACGATGGGAGGCCCGGGCGGCCATGTCGGTCGCCCGGGCACCGACGGTGAACGCATCGGACGCGTCAGCCGTTCGACGGAACGACGCCCAAGCCCCGTCGCACGTCGTATCGCTTCCCTCGGAAGTACAGGCCGTCGAGCTCCACCCAATCTTCCTCCTGGGTGTTCGGTGTCACGCGGAGGGCCTTCCCCGCTTCCATGCCGAGCATCGCCTTGATCCAGACGAACGTGGAGGCGGTCGCCCATGCCTGGGGGCTCGACGCGGTCGGGTACCGGACAGGGAAGAGGGTGTCATCGCGGTCGTAGCCGGCGAAGACCTCAGGGAGCCGCGAGTCCTGGTGGCCGGCCGCTTGGATCATGGCGCGCGCGATCTGGCCGGATCGATCCCACCGGCCGGCGCGTGCGAGTCCCTCTACGATCAACGCGTTGTCGTGCGGCCATACGGATCCGACGTGGTACCCGATCGGATCGTAGCCGGCGTCATCGGACGACATCGTGCGCACACCCCACCCGCTCCACATCGACGAGGAGAACAGGTTGTCGATGATCGCCGCCTCTCGTTCCGGAGGCACGAGCCCCGACCAGAGCAGGTGGCCCATGTTGGACGTCATCGCATCGATCGGTCGTCCGGCGGGATCGAGCCCCAACGCGTAGAAGCCGCCTCTGTGCTCGAGCCAATAGTCTTGCTGGAAGCGTTGCTCGAGTCGCCGCGCTTTCCCGCGCAGCTCTCGTTCGAACTGGAGATCGCCGATCACGCGGCCCGCCAGGTCCGCCGTCCGGATCCAGGCGTCGAACACGTAGCCCTGCACCTCGACGAGGGCGATCGGTGGTTCCGCCACCGAGCCGTTCGAGAACCGGATCCCATCTCCGGAATCCTTCCATCCCTGGTGCTCGAGGCCGAGGTTCGAGCGTGTCCGGTAGTCGAGGTATCCGGTCGGCGATGCTGCGAGCCGTTCGTCGATCCAGTCCAGCGCCTGGACGGCGTTCCCCCAGAGGTCACGGACGAGGGACGTGTCTCCGGTCCAACGCTCGTACTCCGAAAGGACGATCAGCCAGAGCGGTGTCGCGTCCACCGAGCCGTAGTACGGGTCGTACGGGAGCGCGCCCGAAACCGTGAGAGGTCCATTGCGGATCTCATGGAGGATCTTCCCCGGCTCCTCATCACGGAAATGGTCCACCCGCTCGCCCTGGACCGCCGCGAGCGCCTCGAGAGTTCCCGCCGCGAGACCGGGAGCGAAGGGCAGCACCTCGTAGGCGGTGATCAGCGAATCTCGGCCGAAGATCGTCATGAACCACGGCAGGCCGGCGGCGGGCACCTCGAGCGTCCGTTCTCCGACGCGCAGCGTCAGTCGAAGCGCGCCGAGGTCCTCCACCGATCGGCGATACATCCGGCGAAGCATGTCGGAGCCGGTCCGGAGAACCGGGAACGCGGAGATCCATCGTTCGAAGTCGCGAGCGGCGCCGCGTTCCTCTTCGAGGCCAGCTGCCCGGCCGTTGCTCTGGGCAGCCGTGAGCCGCGTGGCGATGGGGAAGCCGTCGTCCCATCCCACCCGCACGCGGAGGTGCCACGTCCCGCGCGCGGGGAGGTCGATGGCGTAGGTCGCCACGCCCTCGTCCAGCTGGGGGGGCCGCGAGAACGAGACGAGCGTCGAGATCTCGCTGTCCGTGCGCGGGCTTCGGAAACGGATCGACGTGCCGTCGATCTCCGGGTCGATCTCAGACGACGACGGTGGGTCGGTGCCCGCTTTCACCTCGAAGAGATCCGCGAAGTCGGCAGCGAGGCGAAGGCGCAGGAGGAGCCGGGCGTTCTCGCTGCGGTGGCTCTGGAGCGTGATGTCCTCCAGGAGATCGTCCCCGACGACCCGCCGCCGTTCGATCGAGATCCCTCGCCCGGGCTGCTCGCCGAGCGCCGTGTAGAAGCGGGCCGCATGAGGCGCCGGCTTCCCGCTGGAGAGCGAGATCGGTCGCTGCCCGTCGATCTCGAGTGCGAAGGCCGAGAGCACCCGCATGTCCCGGTGGAAGACGCCCCAAACGGTCCCGGGCAGTATGTCGCCGGCCTCATCCGACAGCGCGAAGGTCGAACCCCACAGGACAGACGTGGTCTCCCGAGGCACAGGACGAGGATGATCAGCGTCGGAGCTTCGGAGCATCGAGCGTAAGCCTAGTCGGAGGCTTTGACGGTCTCCGCCTCGTGATCGACCGCTCGAGGCGGGTGGCCCGCCTGCACAGCGGTCCGGTAGGCCGCTTCGTACCCATCGGTCATGCGCGACCCGTCGAACCGTTCGAACGCTCGCTCGCGGATGCGGATGGGTGAGAGCTCGGCCATCCGTGGGTACGCCTCGACCATCTCATCGAGATCGTCGCACACGAACCCGGTCACTCCCTCGTCGACGACCTCCGGCACCGACCCCCGCCCGAGGGCCAGGACCGGCGTCCCACATGCCATCGCCTCGATCATCACCAGGCCGAACGGCTCTTCCCACTGGATAGGGAATATGAGCGCCGACGCTCGCCCCAAGAGCTCCCGCTTCTCCGCGCCGTCCACGTCTCCGAGGAAGACGGCGTGCTTGCCCAGTCGAGGGCGAACGTGTTCCTCGAAGTACTTCTCCTCCGCCTCCTCGTTGCACTTGGCCGCGATCAGAAGCTTGCGCCCGATCCGACGGGCCACCTCCACCGCTTCAGCGACGCCCGTCTCCGGAGTCATGCGTCCGAGGAAAACGACGTGATCCTCCTTCTCCTCGATCAGCGGGAAGGACTCCACATCGATCCCGTTGTACACCGTGCCGACCCACGGCAGGTCGGGGGAGGAGGCTCGCTGTGCGTCGGAGATCGCGACGAGATGCACGGATCGCAGCTCGCGGTACACCTGCTTCATCCACCCGGAGACGGGCCCGTGCACCGTCATCACCGTCGGACTCTCTCGGTGAGGTGCGAACAACGGCCCGACGGCCGAATGGTCGTGGACGACGTCATGCTCGATCTCGACCAGACGCTCATTGGTCCGCTGAGCATGGATCAGCTCGATCGCCATCGTGTCGGGACCACCGAGTCCATCCGGAGGGGATCGGAACGTCGGCGCGAACCTCGCGTCGGTTCTGTCATCACCCGCGGCGACGAGCGTGACGTCATGACCGCGCTGGCTCAAACCCTCGATGAGGGTCGCCACCATGTCCTCGATCCCTCCGTAGCCCTCGGGAGGGATCTCGAACCACGGTGGAGCCACCATGGCGATACGGAGCTTCCCATCCTTCGACAATGTTCCTTCCTTCGCCCAGCATCGATAGGCTCGAGGCCCACGTCTCGCTCTCCCGTCGATGGCCTATCGCATCCACCGCCGACGTACTGGTGCGGTACCCGGGGGCTGGTGCGTGGAAACGGCGGAAGGTGGATCGAAAAGGATGGACCCTCTCGCACCCCAAGGCGAGCCGCGCCCCCTCGTTTCCGTCCCTGACGTTCCGGGTAGGCCGAAAACAAGAGCGAGAGGACGCAGAGGAGGTGTATCGAGAGATGCAGTCTGATCTTTGGACGTATCCGGCGGACAGCTCGGCCGAGACCCTCGATCGGTTCGAAGTCGAGGCGACGGACGGCGATATCGGGAAGGTGGACGAAGCGACGTACGAGGTCGGCTCCTCCTACATCGTGGTCGACACCGGCCCGTGGATCCTCGGCCGCAAGGTGCTCTTGCCCGCCGGAGTCATCGAGCGGATCGACCTGGACAACCGGAAGGTCCAGGTTCGGCTCACGAAGGATCAGATCAAGAACTCTCCTGAGTTCGACCCAGACTCGGAGGACTTCCGTTCGGAGCCGTACCGCGAGCGCATCGGCAGTTACTACGCGACCTACTACCGCTAGGGCCGTCGGCGCATCGCGTCCGGCCGAACGGGGGGCCCAGCTCTCCGTTCGGCCCTCGTCACGGCGGCTCACCACCAAGACGAAGCGAACGGAAGGGCAGGTACACGTGAACGAGGACGAGCTGCTCGGGCGGCTCCAAGCGATCCGGGCAGAGATCGAGAGATCGATCGAGGACGAGGACGGCGACCGGGGCTCCACACTGGCAGTCATCCGGGACATGGCCGACCCGAACCAGCCTTTCCTCCCTCTCTAGGCGGGATCCCCCCTCGGGTCGGGAGCATCAGCCTTCGCGATGCCCCGCCTCTCTCTCCCTGGCACCGCCATGGCTGAGCTCCCTCGCTCCAGCGAGGGGGCCCAGGTGGCTGCGTCCGAGGCCGCGGCGACGAGCACGATCACATCGCTCGGGCGGAGGACCGGCGGTTGCTGCAACATCCAGTGCTTCACGCTCGCCGGGCCGCCGACATAGACATCGTCGGGGAGCCGTTTGACGATCCACTCGTCGGCGAGGATCGCGAGGAGCCCCCGGACCTGCACCGGCCGATCGAGCGCAGCGGTCAGGAGGCTCGCGGCTCGGAGCGCTTCGGCCGATGCCTTCGCGAGGAAGCTCGTGCGACGCCCGTCGTGAGCAACGCTCCGCGCGTTCACGCGGATCGCCCCGGACAGGTCCTTCGTGTTGAGGGTGAAGACACCGCCCGGCCCGATCACCAGATGGTCGACGGTCGCGCCTCGCTCCCCGACAGGGACATCGTGGATCACGAACCATCCCTCGGGCAGACGGCCGAGCCAGTCACCGGAACCGTGCTCGGCGTTCGCTCCTCGACGCCACATCCGCGTCGCGCGAAGCACACCGGCCACGTGGGTTCGGACCGTGCGCAGCTCCGGTAGCCTCCGAGCCTTCCCGGTTGCCGTGCGGGGAGAACGGTGATCACCCCCGGATCCCACCGTCTGCTGTGTCCGCGCGTCGATCTGCATGCAGAGTTCCTCGGCACGCGCACGGCCCGGCCTGAGCGTGTGACGACGCGAGCGCCGGTCAGCTCTCGAGCTCGTCGCGAAGCGCCGAGAGCCACTCCACCGCGATCCGGTCCTGCGGCCGGTCCGCTGCACGCTTCATGCGGATCAGGTCATCGAGTGAGGCCACCCGCACGACGAGCCCGTCGAGGTCCTCGTCCGTGGCCGCCTGATCGAGATCCGCGAACCCGTCCGTGCCGGCCGGCGTGCCCAGGCAATCGATCGGACCCGCGTCGGTCGCGAACGTGAAGTGATCGCCGGCCGCGAGGGCACCCGCGTCCAGCCGGAACGGCACGCCCGCCGGAGCACCACGGAGCCGAGCGTGGAGTTCGTCGAGGGCGTGCGCCAACCGCTCGAGGTTCTCCGTGTCGCGTGCGTGACATATATCCACATCGCCGGTGATCATCGGTGAGCCGCGCAGCGCGGCCGCGTACCCACCGATCAGGACGAACCGCACGCCGTGGTCCACGAGCGCGCGGAGACCGGCGAGCGGATCGAACGCCGGTTCGCTCACGGGTCGGGTCGACGGCGAAGGCGCGCCGTTCGGTTCCACTCCCGCGCGGCGAGCCGGGCGCGCTCGATCGGCGAGAGCCGGAGCCGGTCGCGGATCAAGGTCCGGTCCACGCCGAGGCCGGGCCGCTCGACCAGATCGAGCGCCAGGTCGCATCCGCGGAGCAAGACGTCGAGCGTCTCGAGCCTCGGAGAGACGTGATCGCGCTCGATCCGGGAGACCGCCGGCTGCGGCACGCCCGTCCTCCGAGCGAGCTCGCGCTGCGTGAACCCTGCCCGTCGGCGAGCTTCACGCAGGATCGTGCCGGCTCTCATGCCCAGGAAGATAGCAGACTGATAACAGAAACGGTATCAACTTGGTTCAGGAACCGACGGCTCCACCGTAGCCTTTGGGCCAACGGGACTCTCCCCCGCGGATACGCCTGCATCCCCCTCGCGCACCACAGCTGCTGTGGGACGGTCGAGACCGCGACATTCCTCCCTCAGCGCGATACCGCGCCACCGGGTCGGTCCGTCAGAGTGACCTTTCGCCCAGGGCCGCTCTCGGCCCAGCGGGACCAGGAAGGGGACGGGGGTTGACCGAGCGCACGATCAGGAGGTCGCCGTCCGGCGACCCTCCGGGTCGCCGCACGGCCATCGCCCTCTCCATCCTCTGCGCCGTGCTCGGCGCGTCCTTCGTCGCTTCACCGGACTCTCCGTCGTCCGTCGTCCATCGCTCGGTGCTGATCCACGAAGCGAACCCCTCCTCCCGCGTCGCCGAGGATCGGGTCCTCGCGGTGGGTGGCCACATCACGCGTCCGCTCCCCCTGATCGGCGGGTTCGCGGCGTCCGTGCCGGACGATGGTCTGCCGCTTCTCGCCGGCGACCCCGCGATCGCCGGGCTCTCCGTCGACGCTCGCGTCGACATGGCCTCGTCCGGCACGGATGTCTACGACGTCTTCGACCCCAGCCTCGTGTGGCGGAAGGCGATCCGGCTGAGTCAGCTCCCGAGCGGGATCGACGGAAGCGGCGTCACGGTGGCGATGATCGATACGGGCGTCGCCCGTCACGAGGACTTCGGCCACCGCGTCGTCGCGCGCGTGGACTTCACGCCGGGTGGCGCCGGAGACGATCAGTACGGGCACGGCACCCACCTCGCGGGGGTGATCGCGGGCGACGGCGGTGCCTCGGGGGGCAAGTGGCGCGGCGTCGCCCCCGGCGCGGAGCTCGTCTCGGTCAAGGTTGCCGGCGCCGACGGATCCACCGACGTCTCGGTCGTGATCGCGGCCATCCAGTGGGTCGTCACGCACCGGGTCGAGTACGGGATCCGCGTGCTGAACCTCTCGTTCGGCACCGATTCGATCCAGCCGTACGCGATCGATCCGCTCAACGCGGCCGTCGAGCGCGCCTGGGCCGCGGGCATCACGGTCGTGGTCTCCGCCGGCAACCGCGGGCCGGGGATCGGGACGATCGCCAAGCCCGCCGACGATCCCTACGTGATCACGGTCGGCGCGGCGGACCTCAACCAGACGCCGGAGCGTTGGGAGGACGAGGTCGCCCCGTTCTCGAGCCGAGGCCCCACCCAGGACGGGTTCGAGAAGCCCGACGTGGTGGCGCCCGGCACGACGATCGTCGCCACGCGCGACGCGGGGAGCGCCGTCGACCAAGCCCATCCCGATGCTGTCGTCGACGAGCACTACTTCAAGGGCACGGGCACATCGCAGGGCGGGGCGGTCGTCTCCGGCATCGCCGCCCTGATGTACGAGGCCAACCCGAGCCTCACGCCGAAGCGCGTGAAGGGCATCCTGATGGAAACGGCGTTCAAGAGCGCCGCGTACCGCGTGGGAGGCGGCGACGGACTCGTCGACGCCACCGGGGCCGTGCTCGCCGCGACGAGCGTCGTCGCGAACCCCAACTTCGGCCTGGAGCGGTCCACCGGCTCGGGCTCACTGGAGAGGAGTCGCGGCCGCTTCCACGTGGAGACGGATCTCGACGGCGACAGCGTGGCCGATCTCGTCGAAGGGGAGATGGACGTCCTCGGCGACCTGTGGGACTCCACCTCCTGGTCGTCCACGTCGTGGAGCTCGACCTCCTGGAGCTCGACCTCGTGGTCGTCGTTGATCGCGGAGAACGCCGGCTGGTCCAGCACCTCGTGGAGCTCGACGAGCTGGAGCGGCATGTCCTGGAACTCCACGTCGTGGAGCTCGAACAGCTGGAGCTCGGTCGCATGGAGCTGAGAA
>CBHFMJ010000047.1:0-10623 GCA_965994715.1 uncultured bacterium
GGGAAGCTGATCCTCTGGCGACTGCGGGCGGTGAAGGGTGTGCTCAAGCTCGCCCGGGCGCAGGTCAAGGGCGGGCCGATGGACTATCCACGCTTCGGACGACAGTGTCCCGGGGATGCTCCCGGTCTCAACGACAACTGGGACACCGGCGACCTCCGGCTCACGTCCTCCTTCTGGGACGGTGATCTCGGACGGCTCTATACGACGACCGCCCGCGACGGCAACGTCGGCGGCGGGGCGGCCGAGTCGGTGATCCGCTGGTGGGAGGTGAACCCCGCCGGCAAGCTCAAGGACTCCGATGTGACCAGAACCGGCACGATCGGCGCGGTCGGGCGCGATCTGGCATGGCCCTCGATCACGACCGACGGCGACGGGAAGCTCTGGATCAACTACTCCCGCGCGGGCACGGCGGAATGTCTCGCCGCGTACGCCGGTGTCGTGCAGCCGGGGGAGCGCGCCGCCGCGTCGATCCTCATCAAGCCCGGCTTCGGCCGGTATGAGTTCTCGTCGGGCGTCGAGCGGTGGGGCGACTACACGGCCGTCTCGCGGGATCCCGTGACCCCCACTCGGGTGGCGACCTACGGGGCCTACCCCTTCGACGACGGAGGCGGGGCGGCAACACGGCTCTGGCGGCAGGTGATCGCTTCGGTCGAGGACACGTAGGCGGCCGGGAGCACGCAGGCCCGCCGGTATCCTTGCGGCCATGCGGGTTTCCACGCTGTTCGCTCGCACCCTCCGGGACGACCCGGCGGAGGCGGAGGTTGCCTCCCATCGCCTCCTGCTCCGCGCCGCGTTCATCCGCAAGACCGCGGCCGGGATCTACACGACGATGCCGCTCGGCCTTCGCACGACGGCGAAGATCGAGCGGGTCGTCCGCGAGGAGATGGATGCCGCCGGGTCCCAGGAACTCCGGATGCCGATCGTCCTGCCGGCGGAACCCTGGCGGGCGACGGGTCGTTACGACGCCTACGGCGACCTGATGTTCCGGCTCGAGGACCGGCACGGTCGCGAGTTCGTCCTCGGCCCTACTCAGGAGGAAGTCGTGGCCGGGCTCGCACAGCACGAGCTCCCGTCGTACCGGGACCTGCCCTCGAACGTGTACCAGGTCGAATGGAAGTATCGGGACGAGTTCCGCCCCCGGTACGGGCTCCTCCGCGGTCGCGAGTTCCTGATGAAGGACGCGTACTCGCTTGACCGGGACGAGGTCGGGATGGGCGAGTCCTACCAGGCGATGTACGACGCCTACGTCAAGGTCTTCGATCGGCTCGGCCTCGACTACGTGATCGTGGAAGCCGACCCCGGTCAGATCGGCGGCGGCGTGAACCACGAGTTCATGGCGCTCGCAGACGTGGGCGAGGACCTCTTCGTCCGTTGCGAGAACGGCGACTACCTCGCGGACACGGAGGCGGCGACCCCGCGCCCTCCCGACGCGGCGACCGACGACGAGCCACCGCCCCTTACCGAGGTCGTAACGCCCGGCGCCGTGACCATCGAGCTGATGTCGCAGCAGATGGAGCTGCCGGCCGAGGCAACGTTGAAGTGCATCCTGTTCGACGTCGAGGGCCGCTCGGTCGCGGTGCTCGTGCCCGGCGACCGAGAGGTCAACGAGGAGAAGCTCGCCCGCCTGCACTTCCCCGCGCGCGTCCGGCCGTTCGAGGACGACGACTTCGCCGAGCGAGGGTTCGCCAAGGGATTCGTCGGTCCGCAGGGCCTCGGCTCCGATGTCACGATCTTCGCGGATCCGGCGATCCGCGGCCGCGGGCACTGGGCGACGGGCGCGAATCGCCCGGACGTGCACGTGACCGGCGCGACGCTCGACCGGGACTTCCGCGTCGACCGATGGCAGGACCTCGTGCAGTTCCACGAGGGCGATCGCTGTCCGGTCGACGGCGGACGGCTCGAGATCGCGCGCTCGATCGTGGTCGGGCACATCTATCAGCTCGGGACGTACTACTCGGCGCCGCTGCAGGCGACCTTCCAGGACGAAGACGGTTCGCAGAAACCGTTCGTGATGGGGTCCTATGGGATCGGGATCACGCGGATCATGTCGGCGGCCGTCGAGCAGAACCACGATGACGCCGGGATCCGTTGGCCCAAGCTCCTGGCTCCGTTCGAGGTCGCGATCATCATGGCGAACGCCGACGCCCCGGCGGTCACGGAGCACGCCGAGCGGATCTACCACGAGCTCACGGATCGCGGGATCGATGTGGTGCTCGACGACCGGGAAGAGCGGGCGGGGGTCAAGTTCGCCGACGCGGACCTCGTCGGCTACCCCGTGCAGGTGGTTGTCGGCGCGCGCGGCATCGAGGCCGGGACGGTCGACCTGAAGCTGCGATCCACCGGTCATCGGTCGCAAGTGCTACTGGCGGACGCGGCCGAGGCCGCCGCCGACCTGCTCACCACGGCTCCCTGAGGGTTCGCGCTCCTCCGATCTGAGGAGGCCTGTCTATACTGGCTGGTCGAGGACCAACTGCACGGCCGGAAGTGGGCTCCCCGCCCACTTTCTTTGTGGAGGGGCGAGGCCGCTCGAATAGAGGGAGAGGAGGGAACGTGGACGCGGAGGCGCTGGTCAGACCCGTGATCGAGGGCGAAGGCCTCGACCTCGTCGACGTGACCTTCGGCCGTGAGAGCGGCCGCCGGATCCTCCGCGTGACGGTGGATCGCGACGGTGGTGTCGACCTGGACACGATCTCGCAGATCTCTCAGAAGGTGTCGCGCCGGCTCGATCTCGAGGGTTTCGAACCGGGTCCGTACGCGCTGGAGGTATCGACGCCCGGCATCGAGCGACCCCTCCGACGCCCGCAGGACTTCCGGCGAGCCGTCGGTGAGCGTGTCCAGGTGAAGACCGAGGGTGGCGTGCTGGTCGGCGAGCTCCGCGCGGCGGAGGACGACGCGATCCGGATCGCGGCAGCCGAGGGTGAGCGGCTCGTGTCCCTCGAGGAGGTCGCCGCGGCCAAGACGGTCGTCGACTGGGACGAAGAGCTGAAGAAAGGGGGCGACCGATGAACGCGGAGATGATCGCCGCGTTGCGGGAGCTCGAGCGCGAGAAGGGCATCGCCTTCGAGACGATCCTGGGGGGTCTCCAGGAGGCGATGGCGTCGGCCTACAAGGCACACTGGAAGCAGGAGCATCCCGAGGCCGACGACGAGTTCGTCGGGTTCCGCGCCGTGATCGATCCCGAGACGGGCGATCTCCGCATGTGGCAGCAGGAGCTCGAAGAGGTGGACTCCCCCCCCGCGGAGGGGAGCGACGAGCCGGGGGTCGAGATGAAGGTGGTCTCCGAGGCGGAGGTGGAGGTCACGGACGACTTCAAAGGACGGATCGGCGCCCAGACCGCGAAGCAGGTCATCTTCCAGAAGCTCCGCGACGCCGAGCGAGAGATGACCTACGAGGAATTCGCCGGCCGCGAGGGCGACGTCGTCACGGGGATCGTCCAGCAGCAGGAGCGTCGATACACGCTGCTGGATCTCGGGAAGGTGGAGGCGCTGCTGCCGCAGGGCGAGCAGGTCCCGTCGGAGCCCCTGCGGCACGGGGAGCGGCTCAAGGCGTACATCACGGAGGTCCGTCGGGGGACGAAGGGCCCACAGATCGTCGTCTCACGGACGCACCCCGGACTGTTGAAGTCGCTGTTCGCACTCGAGGTGCCCGAGATCAACGAGGGGATCGTCGAGATCATGGCCGTGGCTCGCGAGCCGGGCCATCGCTCGAAGATCGCGGTGGCCTCCAACGAGCCCGCGGTCGATCCCGTCGGCGCGTGCGTCGGGCCGAAGGGCTCACGCGTGCGCATGGTCGTGAACGAACTCCGCGGCGAGAAGATCGACGTGGTCCCGTGGTCCGACGAGTCGGCGACGTTCGTCGCGAACGCATTGCAGCCGGCGAAGGTCAGGGAGGTGACCGTGAACCCCGAGACCCAGACAGCGCTCGTGATCGTGCCCGACTACCAGCTCTCGCTCGCGATCGGCCGGGAGGGCCAGAACGCCCGGCTCGCCGCTCGACTGACGGGGTGGCGGATCGACATCAAGTCCGAGAGCCAGGCGGCCGAGCCCACCCCCGCGCCGGCCCCGGTCTCGGCCGAGGAACCTGCTGCGGAGGAACCACCTGCGCCGGAGAGCGGGGCGGCGGCATCCGAGACGGGACCGGCGGAAGCTCCCGAGGATGCGCAGGCAGCGACGGTGGAGGAGGTGGCCACGGGCGCCGGCGCCGAGCCGACACCCGAGGAGTCGGAGCCCGTCGAAGCGGTCCCGGCCGCGCCCGCGGAGGCGGAATGAGGAACGATGGCGCGCGAGCCGGAGCGGTCGTGCGTCGGGTGCCGGAAGCGCGCCCCCAAGGCTGATCTGCTCCGCATCGTCCGATCGGAGACGGGGGCGCAGGTGGACCCGATCGGGTCGGCGTCCGGTCGCGGGGCGTACGTCCATCGAGACCCGGCGTGCGCCGACGCCGCGGTCCGGCGCGGAGCGGTGGCGAGCGCGCTGCGCTCGGGGTTGACCCAAGGGGAACTCGCTAGGCTTAGGAACGAGATCGAGGAGGCGTCACAAGCGACATGAGGATCCACGAGCTCGCGAAGGAGCTCGGCGTCACGAGCAAGGAACTGCTGGAGACGCTCGAGAAGATGGGTGTGGCGGGGAAGTCCGCCTCCTCCAGCGTGCCCGAAGACCTCGTGCCTCGCCTCCGTGCCTCGGGTGGCAAGGTCACGAAGCCAGCGAAGCCGCGCCAGGTCATGGAGCCGCCGCCGAAGCCTCGTCCGAAGGCGAAGCCGAAGCCGAAAGCGACCCCGAAGGTCGTCGCCGTCCCCGACGCAGAGCGGGCTCGGACCGAGGAGCACGAGGGCGCCCCGGAGCCGACGGCTGCGGCCGCCGATGTGCCGGCGACGCCAGCCCCATTGGCCGCCGTACCCGATGGAGCGGCTCCCGCCGCACCCCCGGCCCCCCCCGCCGGGCCGATCTTGCAGGTCGTTCGCGGTTCGACGCCGCAGATCTTCGCGGAGAAGACGAACCGATCGCCGGCGGACATCGTGAAGATCCTGTTCATGGCGGGGGAGATGGTCACCGCGACGACGTCGCTGTCCGACGAAGCCCTCCAGACCCTGGGTTCCGAGCTCGGTTATCACGTCGAGATCGTCGGGATGGAGGACGAGCTCCAGGCTGAGGAGCTCGGGGACGAGGTCGACGAGTCCGAGCTCGTGCCCCGCTCACCGGTGGTGACCGTGATGGGGCACGTCGACCACGGGAAGACGAAGCTCCTCGACGCGATCCGTACGACCGACGTCGTCTCCGGCGAGTTCGGAGGGATCACCCAGCACATCGGCGCGTACCAGGCGCACGTCAACGGCCGGGAGATCACGTTCATCGACACTCCCGGCCACGAAGCGTTCACCGCGATGCGTGCCCGCGGCGCCCAGATCACCGACATCGCGGTCCTCGTCGTCGCCGCCGACGACGGCGTGATGCCACAGACCGTCGAGGCGCTCGACCACGCGAAGGCGGCCGGTGTGCCCGTGGTGGTTGCGGTCAACAAGATCGACAAGGAGGAGGCGGATCCGAACCGCGTGCGGACCCAGATGGTCGAGCGGGGTCTCGTGCCCTCGGAGTGGGGAGGCGACACCGAGTTCGTCGACGTCTCGGCCAAGACGAGCGCGAACCTCGAGGGCTTGCTCGAGACCGTCCTGATCGTCGCCGACCTCGCGGAGCTCAAGGGTGATCCCACCGGTCGCGCGCGGGGGACCGTCCTGGAAGCGCACCTCGACAAGGGTCGCGGGCCCGTAGCCACCGTCCTCGTGCAGAAGGGAACCCTCGAGGTCGGGGACTCCCTGGTATGCGGCATCACGCACTGCAAGGTCCGGGCGATGGTCGACGAGAACGGGCAGCCCGTCGACGTGGCCGGGCCCGCGAAGCCCGCGCAGGTGCTCGGCTGGAACGGCGTCCCCAACGTCGGGGACGAGTTCCGGGAGGTCGACGACGAACGCGAGGCGCGTCACATCGCTTCCGAACGCGAAGCACGCGTTCGATCGGCCGAGGTGGTCAACCAGCGGCCCGCGTCGCTCACGGAGCTCCTCCGGCGCCAGGAGCGCCAGGAGATCCCCGAGTTGAACCTCGTGGTGAAGGCCGATGTCCAGGGCTCGCTCGGAGCGCTGACGGACGCGTTCCTGAAGCTGCCGCAGGACGAGGTCCGCGTGAATATCGTGCACTCCGGCGCCGGCGCGATCACCGAGCACGATGTCGACCTCGCCAAGACGGCCGCCGCGATCGTCGTGGGGTTCAACGTCCGGCCCAACGCGAACGCGCGTGAGCTCGCGGAGAACGAAGGCGTGGACATCCGGCTGTACCGGGTGATCTACGACGCGATCGACGACGTGAAGGCCGCGCTCTCGGGCATGCTCAAGCCGGAGGAACGCGAGTCGATCGTCGGCGAGGCGGAGGTTCGCCAGACGTTCCGCGTGCCGCGGCTCGGAGTGATCGCCGGGTGCTACATGACCCGAGGGACGATCCGCCGGAACTCGCAGGTACGGCTGATCCGCGACGGCGTCGTCGTCTACGAGGGCCGCGTGGGATCGCTCCGCCGGTTCAAGGACGACGTCGCCGAGGTGCGCGAGGGATTCGAGTGCGGCATCGGGCTCGAGAATTTCCAGGACGTGAAGGAGGGCGACGTGATCGAGGCCTTCGAGGTCGAGGAGGTCGCCCGCCAGATCTCCTCCTGATGCTGGTCGCCGCCCTCCGGCTCGATCTCCGGATCCCGGCGTGCGGATCGTTGAAGGAGAAGCGTCACGTGATCAGGACCCTCGCGAACGGGATCCGGTCCACCTTCCAGGTGGCGGTGGCCGAGACGGGATATCAGAACATGTGGCAGCGTGCGGAGCTGGGCGTGGCGGCCGTCGGGTCGGAGGGCCACCACCTCAAGAAGGTGATGCACGGCGTCGAGCGCTTCGTGGAGCGGTGGGCGGAGGTCGACATCATCGACATCGATCTGACGCTCCATTCGCCGGAGGACTGAGGACCGGAGAAGGCGGGATGCAGACATGACGCAGGGAGCCCGGACCGCTCGGGTGGCCGAGGAGTTCCGCGAGGTCCTTGCCGAGGAGATCCAGAAGCTCAAGGACCCTCGGATCGGCTTCGTCACGGTCACCGGCGTCCAGGTGACGGCGGACCTCCGGCGGGCGTGGGTCTCCTCCACGGTCCTCGGAGACGACAAGCAGCAGCGATCGACTGCTGCGGGGCTCCGGTCGGCGACGCCGCACCTCCGTCAGGCGCTCGGTCGGCAGGTCCGGCTGCGGAACCTCCCGGAACTGGAGTTCCAGGTGGACCAGACGCTCGCGCAGCATCAGCACATCGAGGAGATCATCGAGCGTCTGCATCGCGAGGGACGATCCGATGCCTGACGGGAGCGAGCGCGAAGGGCTCCGCCGGGCGGCGGAGATCCTGTCGGGAGCCGATGAGGTGGCGATCGCCTGCCACCTGAACCCGGACGCGGACGCGCTCGGGTCGATGCTCGGGCTCTCGAACTTCCTGCGAGCGCGGGGCACGCGGACGGTGGGCTCGTTCGCGAACGAGCCGTTCGAGCTGCCGCGGTGGATCGCCTTCCTTCCCGGCGCGGATCGACTCGTCCCTCCGACGAGATTCCCGGCGGCTCCGGGCGTCATGGTGACGTGCGACTGCGCTTCGTTCGACCGGTTGGGTGTCCTCGGAGAGGCGGCCTCGCGAGCCGGCGAGCTGATCTGGATCGATCACCACCGCTCGAACGACGGTTTCGGCACGGTCCGCCTCGTGGATCCCGACGCGTCGTCCACGTGCGAGATGGTCTTCCGCCTGATCGAGACGATGAGCGGCGAGTTCGATCGGGACGTCGCGGTCTGTCTCTACGCGGGTTTGGTCACGGACACCGGGCGATTCCAGTACCAGGCGACCACCCCGGAGACGCTCCGGATCGCCGCTCGGCTGCGCGAGGAGGACTTCGACCACGCCGGGCTCGTCCGCGCGATGTACGAGGACAACGACCCGGGCTTCCTCCGCTTGCTCGGGACGGCGCTCGGCCGCATGACCGAAGTACCTGAGGCGAGCGTGGTCTGGACCTACCTCACGCAGGCGGATCTCGCCGACGCCGGCGTCGCGGCGGGGGAGACCGACGACGTGATCGACGTGCTCCGCACCGCACGCGACGTGGACGTGGCCGCTGTGCTGAAGCAGCAGCGGGACGGGCGATTCAAGGTGAGCGTGCGCTCCCGCGGCGGGCACGACCTGTCCGCCGTTGCCTCGACGTTCGGGGGCGGCGGGCATAGGCTCGCGGCCGGCTACACGTCGGAGCACGGGCCCGAGGGGACGATCGAGCGGCTCGTTGCCGCCTTACGCCAAGCGCCCGTTCCATCGTGACCCCGGTTGAGGGCCTGCTCCTCGTCGACAAGCCGGCGGGGATCACCTCGCATGACGTCGTCCACAGCGTGCGCCGAACCCTCGCCACGAAGAAGGTGGGGCATGCGGGGACGCTCGATCCCATGGCGACCGGGCTGCTGCTGATCGGGGTCGGTCGCGCGACCCGTCTGCTCCGCTTCCTCGGCGATCTCGCGAAGACCTACGAGGGGACGCTCCGGCTCGGGGTCGAGACGGACACGCTGGACGCCGACGGTGACGTCGTGCGCGAGTCGCCGGTCGACGTGACGAACGAGCAGGTCGCCGAGGCGATGCGCTCGCTCGTGGGGAAGTCCCTCCAGCGGCCGCCCGCGTACAGCGCGGTCAAGGTGGGCGGCCGGAAGCTCTACGAGGCCGCGCGGGCGGGCGAGCATCTCGAGGCCGAGCCGCGCGCGATCCGGGTCGACGCCTTCGACCCCCTGTCGTTCGATCCACCGGACGTGACGTTCCGCGTGATCTGCTCCGGGGGAACCTACGTGCGGGTGCTCGCCGCCGACGTGGGTGCGGCGGTGTCGACGGGAGCGCACCTGACGGCGCTCCGTCGCACGGCGATCGGTCCCTACCGGGCACAGGACGCGGTCACGCCGGACGCGGTGCGTGAGCCCTTGCCGATCGAAGTCGCCGTCGGCCATCTCCCTCGGCTCGACCTGGAGGCCGACGAGGCCGAGGCCGCTTCGCACGGGAGGCCGCTCGGCCCGGCCGACATCGAGGGGCCCTACGGCGTGTTCGGTCCGGACGGCCGTCTGATCGGCGTCTACGAGGACGACGGTCCGAGGGCGCGTCCGCAGGTCATCCTGTCCGGCTGACCTGCCGGTACCCTGCCGACGATGGACATCGTCCGCGGTCTCGACGCCCTTCCGCTGCCCGACGGCCCATCGGTCGTGACGATCGGGTTCTTCGATGGGGTTCACCTCGGTCACCAGGAGGTGTTCCGTCGCACCGTCGACGCTGCGAGGGAGCGAGGCGCACGGAGCGTGGCGGTGACGTTCGATCGGCATCCGCGCGAGACGCTGACGCCGGGCGAGGAGCCTCGCCTGCTCACCACCGTCGAGCGCAAGGCGTCGCTGATCGAGGGGTGCGGGGTCGATGTCCTCCTGGTTCTCGAGTTCACGAAGGAGTTCTCGCAGGTCTCGGCCGATGACTTCGTCCGGGATGTCTTGGTCGGTGGGCTCCACGCGATCCACGCTCGCGTCGGCGCGAACTTCACGTTCGGGCATCGTGCCGCAGGCACCGTCACGACCCTCCGTGAGGTCGGCGAACCGCTGGGCATGACCGCGGACGAGGTCGATCTGTTCGAGCTCGAGAGCCGCGTCGTGTCGTCCTCGTCGATCCGGGAGGCGCTGGCATCGGGCGACCTCGCGTGGCCACGCACGGCGCTCGGCAGGAGGTACGCGGTCGACGGGGAGGTCGTCGCCGGCGCCGGCCGAGGGAAGGGCCTCGGCTACCCGACGGCGAACCTCCGAACCTGGCCGCGGCTCCTCCTGCCGGGTCAGGGGATCTACGCGGGTGTCGCGGAGCTGCAGGAGGGCGGCTGCTACCTCGCGGCGATCGACGTCGGGACGAACCCGACGTTCGGGACGGAGCCGCTCCACGTCGAAGCGTTCCTGCTGGACTTCCCCGACGACGAGCTGCGCGGCGACACCCTCACCGTGCAGTTCTGGGAGCGCCTACGTGACGAGGTGAAGTTCGACTCGATCGATGAGCTCGTCGATGCGATCGCCGACGACGTCGAACGCACCCGCTCGATCGTCAACGTTCAGGGCTAGCGACCGAGCGCTTCGACAGCATCCGCAGGGCGAGTCGGACCATGAAGACGAGCGGGATGGTGACGTTCACTCGCTGGAGGAGACCGTTGCCCGGCCGCACGACGTCGCGGAGGAACCACGCCGAGATGCCGGCGCTCGCGCCGGCGGCGCCGAGCGCGGGTCTCGCGAGATCTCGGAGTTCCGGGTCCCTGGCCAGCGCCGGCGCGAGCGCGACGAGCCCGACCGTCCCCGCCATCCCGCCGAGCACGGCCGCTGTGTCGTGCACGTCGTTCACCCACGACTGACCCTCGGGCTCGCCGGGGGCCGGGAAGTTCGATCGCCGGTCGCGACGGAACGCGCCCGCCGCGACCGTGGCGAGGCCCGCCACACCGATCAACGCAGGACCGAGACCGGCACGCGGGCCGAGCCGCCGTTCCAGCCCCGCCGCGAACACGACCGCGCCCACACCCAACGCCGCGAAC
>CBHFMJ010000048.1:0-10446 GCA_965994715.1 uncultured bacterium
CCAGGTCGCCGCGTTCGCGGTCACGGAAGCCTCGCGGCGTTCGTCGAGTCCCCGGGCCGACTCGACCCTCCCGGAGGCCCTCGTCGCGGCCGGCGTGGTCGCGATCGAGGGCATCGATACGCGCAAGGTCACCCGTCGGATCCGCGAGGTCGGCGCGATGCGCGCGGCCGTTTCGACGCGGGACCTCGATCCCATCTCGCTGGTGGCCCGCGTCCTGGAGACCGGCGGGATGACCGGCGCCGACCTCGCGAGGACGGTCACGACCGCAGCGCCGTACGAGGCCGGCACGCTCGTGGGCCCCCCCGATCGCGCCAGGGGACGGGTGTGGCGGATCGCCGCGTACGACTTCGGGATCAAGCGGAACATCCTGCGGATGCTGGCGGCGGGTCTCGACGCCACCGTCTTCCCGGCGGAGACGCCCGCCGCGTGTCGCCCGGGCCGGGGGCCCCGGGGGCGCGGGCCGCCGGCGCCGCCGCCACGAGGGAGCTGCTCGGCCGGCTCCCACTCTTCGGGATCTGCCTCGGCCACCAGTTGCTCGGCCTCGCGCTGGGAGGTCGCACGTTCAAGATGCCCTTCGGACACCGGGGCGTGAACCAGCCCGTCCGCGAGACGCGGACGGGCGAGGTGCGCATCACGAGCCACAATCACGGCTTCGCGGTCGATCCCGCCGGCTGGGAGCGAGACGCGGACGGGACCGCCCGGACCGCGTTCGGCCGGGTGGAGGTGAGTCACCGGAACCTCAACGACGACACGATCGAGGGATTGCGCTGCCTCGACGTCCCCGCGTTCTCGGTCCAGTACCACCCGGAGGCCGCGCCCGGGCCGCACGACGCCGCCGGTCTCTTCCTCGAGTTCCGGTCGCTGATCGAGGCGCACGAGGGGTCGAGCAGCGAGCTTGCGAGCGGGAGCTCCCGAAGGGAAGGGCCGTGATGTCGAAGCGGACCGACCTGTCCTCGATCCTCGTGATCGGTTCGGGGCCGATCGTGATCGGCCAGGCGTGTGAGTTCGACTATTCCGGGACGCAGGCATGCAGTGTCCTCCGGCGCGAGGGTTACCGCGTCACCCTCGTCAACTCGAACCCCGCGACGATCATGACGGACCCGGAGTTCGCCGATCGAACCTACCTCGAGCCGCTCACGCCCGAGTCGGTGCTCGCCGTGATCGAGCGGGAGCGGCCCGATGCCCTGCTCCCGACGATCGGCGGTCAGACCGGCCTGAACGTGAGCGTGGCCCTCGCCGAGTCGGGCAACCTCGACCGCATGGGCGTCGAGCTGATCGGCGCCAGCCTCGAGACGATCCACCGCGCCGAGGACCGCAGCGGCTTCAAGGAGGCGATGACGAAGGCGGGGCTCGACGTCCCGCGGGCCGGGATCGCGCACACGCTCGAGGAAGCGCTGCAGCTCGGCCACCAGCTCGGCTTCCCGGTGATCGTGCGCCCCTCGTTCACGCTCGGCGGGGGAGGGAGCGGGTTCGCGGCCTCGCATGGGGAGCTCGAGGGCCTCGCACGCCGCTCGCTCGAAGCCAGTCCGGTCTCCGAGGTCCTCGTGGAGGAGTCGATCGCCGGGTGGAAGGAGTTCGAGCTCGAGGTGATGCGCGACCATGCCGACAACGCGGTGATCGTCTGCTCGATCGAGAACGTTGATCCGATGGGCGTCCACACCGGCGACTCCGTCACCGTCGCGCCGCAGCAGACCCTGACGGACCGCGAGTACCAGGCGATGCGCGATGACGCGATCGCGTGCCTTCGCGCGATCGGCGTCGAGACCGGCGGGTCGAACGTGCAGTTCGCGGTCGATCCGCAGACCGGGCGACGGGTGCTGATCGAGATGAATCCTCGCGTGAGCCGATCGTCGGCGCTCGCATCGAAGGCCACGGGATTCCCGATCGCGAAAATCGCCGCACTGCTCGCCGTCGGCTATCGACTGGACGAGATCCGCAACGACATCACGGGCGCCACGCCCGCGTCATTCGAGCCGACGCTCGACTACGTCGTGGTGAAGATCCCGCGGTTCGCCTTCGAGAAGTTCCCGGAGGCCGATGCGCGGCTCACTTCCACGATGAAGTCCGTGGGCGAGGTGATGGCGATCGGAGGAACCTTCAAGGAGGCGTGGGGGAAGGCGTGGCGCGGGCTCGAGAGGTCCGGCGCCGACCTCGGAGCGACGTACGCGACAGCACATGACGACGTGCTCGGCGCCCTCCGCGACGGCACCGAGTGGCGATTCCACCTGATCGATCGGGCGTTCGCCGCCGGGCACAGCGTGGGCGAGATCGCGGCGGCCTCGGCGATCGATCCCTGGTTCGTCGATCTGTTCGCCCAGGTGTACGAGCGCGCCGAGGGACTCGCCGGAGCCATGGGCCCGTCCCTGGGACGCGAGATACTCCTCGACGCGAAGCGGATCGGCCTCTCCGACGCGCGGATCGCCCGGGAGACGGGATCGACCGAGCGAGCCATCCGTGACCGGCGCGAGCAGGTGGGTGTGGTCCCGGTCTTCAAGTCCGTGGACACGTGCGGCGGCGAGTTCCCGGCCCGGACGCCCTATCTCTACTCGACGTACGACGAGGAATCGGAGGTGGAGCCCGCCTCGCGCCCCCGGGTGGTGATCCTCGGTGCGGGACCGAACCGGATCGGCCAGGGGATCGAGTTCGACTACGCCTGCGTGCACGCCGCGTTCGCTCTGGAGGAGGCGGGCTTCGAGTCCGTGATGGTCAACTCCAATCCGGAAACCGTGTCCACGGACTACGACACGTCGAGCCGGCTGTACTTCGAACCGCTCTCGGCGGAAGACGTGGTGGCCGTCTGTCGAGCGGAGCGACCGTTAGGGGTGATCGCGCAGCTCGGAGGTCAGACACCCCTGGAGCTCGCCAGGACCCTCCAGGACGCGGGTTTCTCGATCCTCGGGACCTCGCCGGACGCGATCGATCTCGCCGAGGATCGCGGGCGGTTCGCGGAGCTCCTCCGGGAGATGGACATCCCGGCGCCGCCGCACGGCGAGGCACGGACGATCGACGAGGCCCGCCTCGTGGCCCGTCGGATCGGCTACCCGGTGGTCGTGCGCCCCTCGTACGTGCTCGGCGGGCGCGCGATGGAGATCGTCTACGACGACGACGAGCTCGAGACGTTCGTCCGGACGGCGGCCGAGGCCAGCCGTGCGCATCCGGTGCTGGTCGATCGGTTCCTCGAGGGCGCGATCGAGGTCGACGTCGACGCCGTCTGCGACGGGGTGGACGTCTTCATCGGCGCCGTGATGGAGCACATCGAGGAGGCGGGCGTCCATTCGGGCGACTCCTCGTGCCAGATCCCGCCGGCCACCCTCTCCGACGAGGAGCTCGATCGGATCGAGGACATCACCCGGCGTCTCGCGCGCCGGATCGGCGTCGTCGGGCTCCTGAACCTGCAGCTCGCCGTGAAGGACGAGAAGATCTGGGTCCTCGAGGCGAATCCACGCGCGTCGCGTACGGTGCCGTTCGTGTCGAAGGTGATCGGGGTGTCGCTCGCGAAGGTCGCGACGCTGGTGCTCGCGGGTCGGACCCTCGCGGAGCTGGCGGCCGACGACGTGCTGCCGGCGGATGCCGGGCACTACCGACGGTTGCCGTTCACGGCCGTGAAGGCCGCGGTGCTGCCGTTCGGCCGGTTCCCCGGCGTCGACACCGTGCTCGGCCCCGAGATGCGCTCGACCGGAGAGGTGATGGGGATCGACGCCGATCCCGGGGCCGCGCTCGCCAAGGCGATGGTGGCAGCCGGGCATGCCCTCCCGACGACGGGGACCGTCTTCGTGAGTGTCGCGAACCGCGACAAGCGTGCGATCGTCTTCCCGGCGAAGCGCCTCGCCGACCTCGGGTTCGCGCTGCTCGCCACGACCGGGACGGCCGGCGTCCTCCGGCGGGCGGGCATCCCCGTCGAAGCCGTCGCGAAGGTGAGCGAAGCTCCAGAGACCGGAGCGGAGAGCGGGCCGAGGAGCGGAAACGAGAGCGGAACGCAGAACGTGGCGGAGCTGATCCGAGCCGGGCGGATCGACCTCGTGATCAACACGCCGTTCGGCCGCGGGCCTCGGACGGACGGCTATCACATCCGGACGGCGGCGGCCGCGGCCGGCGTGCCGTGCCTCACGACGATGCAGGGAGCGTTCGCGGCGGTCCGGGGGATCGAGGCCCTCCGCGACGGAGCCACCGAGCCCGTCTCGATCCAGGAGCATCACGCGGGCGCGCGGGCGCGGCCGATCCAGGAGCGCCTCGGGTTCGACGAGGGCCGGGTTCGCGCTCCCGGCGAGGGGGTCGCGTGAAGCGCGTCCGCGCGGAGGTGCTCTCCACGCGGAAGATGGGCGCGTACCACCAGCTCACGATCGTCGCGCCGGAGATCGCGGAGAAGGCGAGACCGGGGCAGTTCGTGTCCGTCCGCATGCCGGTGGGCCGCGAGTTCCTGCTCCGGCGGCATCTCGCGATCCACGACGCCTCCCGCCGGGGTGGATGGGCCGGGACGCTCGAGTTCGTGGTCGATCCGACGGGTCCCGGGTCCGCCTGGCTCGCCTCGGCTCGCGCCCACTCCTTCCTCGACCTGATCGGCCCGCTCGGGAGGGGATTCGCCCACCCACGACGGCTGACGAACTGCCTCCTGGTGGCGGAGCGGCACGGGGCGGCCACGCTGTACTTCCTCGCCCAGGAGCTCGTCGCCGCCGGCAAGCGTGTCGACATGGTGGTGGGGGCGGAGACGATGCAGCAGGTCCTCAAGCCGATCGAGGCGAAGCGACTGTCGCAGACCGTGGCGATCGTCACGGCGGACGGAACCCTCGGTGACCGAGGCGCGGTGATGGATGCGCTCCCCGAGGCGGCCGATCGCAGCGGCGCGCAGGTCGTGTACGCGTCGGGGTCCGCCCGCACGATGGAGCAGGTCGCCGCCTTCTGCCGCGAGCGGGGACTGCCCGCGCAGATGGCGCTCGAGGAGCGGATGGGATGCGGTACCGGCCTCTGTCAGACGTGCGTGGTACCGATCGCGCGCAAGGACGGAAGCGGCTACGACAACCTCCGATCGTGCGTGGACGGGCCCGTCTTCAATCCCGCGCGCGTGTTGTGGGATCGGTGGCTCGGGGAGCGGCCGACGATGCTGCCGACGCCGCCCGAGGGGCTGCCGGTCACCCGTTCCTGGCCAGGATGACGGCGGAGCGGATGAGGCCGACGCCATGAAACGCACGCTCGCGGTCGATCTGGGGGCTGGGTTGGTCCTGCCGACGCCCGTCCTGATCGCGTCCGGGTGCGCGGGCACGGGCAAGGAGCTGAGCGGGCTCGTCGACCTGCGGAAGGTAGGCGGTCTCGTGAGCCGGACGATCACGCTGGACGCCAGGAAGGGCTCGCCGCCGCCGCGGATCGCGGAGACACCGTCGGGGACCGTCTGGTCGACCGGACTGCAGAACCCCGGCGTGCACGCGTTCATCGACGCCGAGCTCCCGAGGCTCGCACGTGGCGGTGTGCCGGTGATCGTCTCGATCGCGGGGGGCTCGCTCGAGGAGTACGTGCGATCGATCGGGGCGTTGCAGACGCGACCGGAGGTCGTGGCCGTCGAACTCCACCTCTCCGGGCCCGATGACGAACTCCGCCGGGACGTGCTCGGGGAGCACATCGACCGGACGGGGGAGATCGTGGGCGCGGTCGCGCGGATATCCCTCGTGCCGGTCTTCGCGAAGCTGCCGATGACGGCGACCGAGCTGCCGGAACTCGCGCGCGCGTGCATCCGGGCGGGCGCCCACGGGCTCACGATCGGCGGGCCACCTCCGGCGATCGGCGTGGTGGCGGGGACGTTCCGGCCCGCCCTGGGCCCGGTCACCGGCTGGATGTCGGGTCCCGCGCTCAAGCCGATCACTCTCCGGGCCGTGTTCGAGGCCGCTCGCGTCGTGCCGGAGGCGCCCATCATGGCCGTGGGCGGCGTGCGCTCGGCTGAGGACGCCGTGGAGATGCTCCTCGCGGGCGCTTCCGCCGTGCAGGTCGGCACCGCCGTCCTGGTCGACCCGGCCGCCCCCGTCGAGCTCGCTCGGGGCATCGCGGGGTACCTGAAGGAGAAGGGCCTCGGGACACCGGACGATCTCCGTGCGCGGCTGCGGGTTCCCGTCGGGTTCAGGGAGCCCGAGGAGCCATGATCCCGCGGCCCACCGATCCGATCGTCGCGGCGCTCGACGTCTCGACGCTCGGGGAAGCGGACCGGCTGGCGGAGATCCTCGCCCCCCACGTGGGCATGCTCAAGGTGGGGCTCGAGCTCGCATGGTCGGCCGGGCCGGAGGCGATCCGGCGGGTCGCTTCGCACGGGCCGGTCTTCGCCGACTGCAAGCTTCACGACATCCCCAACACCGTCGAACGCGCGGCGGCCAACGTCGCTCGGCTCGGGGTCGCGATGCTGAACGTCCATGCGCTCGGAGGCGAGGCGATGATGCGAGCCGGCGTCGCAGGGGCGCGACGGGGCGCAGCCGACGCGGGTGTCGAACCCCCGCTGGTCGTCGCGGTCACCGTCCTGTCGAGCCACGCGGGGGAGGGGCTCGCGAGTCCGGCATCGCTCGCATTCGAGGCGAAGGCGGCCGGGCTGGACGGGGTCGTGGTCTCCGGGGAGGACGTGGAGGACGTGCGCGCGACGTGCGGCGAGGAGTTCTGCCTCGTCGTCCCGGGGATCCGACCGGCGGGATCCAACGGGCACGACCAGGTGCGGGTCCTCACGCCCGCCGAAGCGATCGAGCGGGGCGCCGACTTCCTCGTGATCGGTCGCCCGGTGACGGAAGCTCCCGACCCTGCGGGCGTGGTCAGAGGGATCATGCGCGATCTCCGCTGACCGTGCGGCGCCGGGGAAACCGCAGGCCACATGCGAAACTTCGCTTGCCACGCCGACACGAGCCGTGCATATACTCGCGCCCTCGCACCGTCCGACCCGGCCGTGGATCGTGGCCTTGCCTTCCATCGAGGCCGACGATCACGGCCAACGACGACGGCCACGTCGTCGGCCACCGAACAGAAGGAGCATGGGCATGGCACTCCCGACCCTCACCCCGGAACAACGCGCGCAGGCCCTCGCGAAGGCTGCGGAGGCGCGGAAGAAGCGCGCGGAGCTCAAGGGAGAGCTCAAGTCCGGGAAGCGGACGCTGGGAGACGTGCTGATCCGGTCGACGGAGGACACCGTGGGGAAGATGAAAGTCTCGGCGGTCCTCGAGTCGTTGCCCGGTGTCGGCAAGGTGCGCGCACAGAAGCTGATGGAAGAGCTCGACATCTCGGCGAGCCGTCGCGTTCGGGGACTCGGTGCGAAGCAACGCGCCCAGCTCCTCGACCGGTTCAAGAAGTAACGGGCCATCCGCACCGGGAAGCTCTTCGTCCTCGCCGGTCCATCGGGCGTGGGCAAGGGCACCATCGTTCGCGACCTCGTCTCGCGTGACCCCGAGGGCCTTTCGCTGTCAGTCTCGGTGACGACCCGAGCGCCGCGGCCCGCGGAGGTCGACGGGGTGGACTACTTCTTCGTCGACGACGACGCCTTCGATCGGATGATCCGAGCGGGGGAGCTCCTCGAGTGGGCCGAGATCGTCGGACACCGGTCGGGGACGCCTCGCGGGTTCGTCGAGGACCGTCTCGCCGCCGGTCGGGACGTGGTCCTCGAGATCGACGTCGTCGGCGCCTCCCAGATCCGCGACCGGGTCCCCGGCTCCGTGTTGATCTTCGTCGAGCCCCCGTCGATGGAGGAGCTGGAGCGGCGCCTGCGTGGTCGGGGCACCGAGACCGAGGACCGGATCCGGCTCCGCCTCGAGACGGCGGGGTGGGAGCTGGAGCAGCGTAATTGGTTCGATCACGCGATCGTGAACGACGATCTGGAACGAGCATCGTCGCAGGTCGCTGCTATCATCGAAGCGTCCCGCTCCGCCTGAGGAGGCCGCGGGGACTCCCGCCGAAGCGTGAAGCCACCGAAGCGCGAAGCGACCGAAGCGCGAAGCGACCGAAGTGTGAAGCCACCGAAGTGTGAAGCCACCGAAGTGTGAAGCCACCGAAGTGTGAAGAAGGAAGGCCTTCCTGTGATCGAGCCCAAGATCGACGACCTGCTCGCCGCCGTGGATTCGAAGTACTCCCTCGTGATCGTGGCAGCCAAGCGAGCGCGAGAGATCAACTCGTACTACAACCAGCTCGGCGAGGGCCGGGGTGAGTTCGTGCCGCCACTCGTGGAGACCGGCTTCTCGAACAAGCCGCTCTCGATCGCCCTCCAGGAGATCGCCGATGGGAAGATCGACTACGAGCGACCCGAGGAGCCCGAGGCCGAGTAGCGACCCCCTCGCCGGCCGCCGGGTGCTGCTCGGCGTGTCTGGCGGCATCGCGGCGTACAAGGCGCCGCTGGTCGCGCGCCTGCTCCGCGGAGCCGGAGCCGACGTCGCCACCGTGCTGACCGAAGCCGCCACACGCTTCGTCGGTCCGGACACGTTCTCCGCGCTCACGGGAGAGCCTGCGTACACGTCGCTCTGGGAGCGACCCGGCGAGGTCCTGCACGTCAAACTCGCGCGGGAGGCCGACGTCGCCGTCGTGGCCCCGGCTACCGCGAACACGATCGCCAAGCTCGCTCACGGCCTCGCGGACGACCTCCTGGCGTCGACGATGCTCGAGGTCACCTGTCCCGTCGTGGTCGCGCCCGCGATGCACTCGGGGATGTGGGAGCACGCGGCGACGCGCGCGAACATCGAGCTGCTGCGATCCCGCGGTGCCGTGGTGGTGGGACCCGTGACGGGACCGCTCGCGCACGGCGACGAGGGCATCGGCAGGCTCGCGGACCCCGAGGACGTGGTGGCCGCCGTTCGAGGGACGCTCGCGCGCGACGATCTCGCGGGCCGACGGGTCCTGATCACCTCGGGGCCCACCCGCGAGCCGATCGACCCCGTCCGCTACGTCGGCAACCGCTCCACGGGGAGGATGGGAGCCGCGCTCGCGGCCGAGGCCGTCGCCCGGGGAGCGGTCGTCACCGTCGTGCTCGGCCCCGGCGCGATCGTGCCGCCGGGTACCGAGGTGGTGCCGGTCGAGACCGCGGCGG
This sequence comes from uncultured bacterium, assembly GCA_965994715.1. Lineage (GTDB taxonomy): Bacteria > Actinomycetota > UBA4738 > UBA4738 > HRBIN12 > JAJNBA01. Next base: position 9,029 of record CBHFMJ010000048.1, read on the forward strand.
AGATGCGTGATGCGGTGCTCGCCCGGTTCGACGACACGGACGCCGTCGTGATGGCGGCGGCCGTCGCCGACTTCCGCCCCAAGTCGGTCTCGGAGCGTAAGCTCAAGAAGGACGCGGGCGTCCCCGAGGTGATGCTCGAGCCCACGACCGACATCCTCGCCGAGCTGGGGGAGCGGCGGAAGGACCAGGTCCTCGTGGGGTTCGCGGCGGAGACCGACGACCTCGAGCGAGCCGGCCGCGGCAAGCTGGTATCGAAGCATCTCGACCTCGTGGTCGTGAACCGGGTAGGGCGCGAGGGCACCGGCTTCGGCGCGGATGCCAGCGAGGCGATGCTGCTGGGCTCCTCGGGGAACCCCGAACCGCTCCGCACGTGGACCAAGCGTGAGCTCGCGACGGCGGTCCTCGATCGGGTCGTTGCGCTCCTCCCGGCTCCGCCGGACGTCGGTCTCGACCGCTAGACTCGCGCGCGCATGCGCGGCTCCTACCTCTTCTCGTCCGAGTCCGTCACCGAGGGTCACCCCGACAAGCTGGCGGACCGGATCTCCGACGCCATCCTCGATGCGATGCTGCGCGGGGACCCGGCGTCGCGGGTCGCCTGCGAGACGCTCGTCACCACGGGGCTCGTGATCGTCTCCGGCGAGATCACCACGGAAGGATGGGTGGACATCCCCTCCGTGGTGCGCACCACGGTGACGGACGTCGGCTACACGAACGCCAAGTTCGGGCTCGACGGCGAGACCTGCGGCGTGATGACCGCGATCCAGGAGCAGTCGCCCGACATCGCGCGCGGGGTCGAGGATTCGTTCGAGCATCGGCAGGGACACTCGGGCGACGAGCTGGATCAGCTCGGCGCCGGTGACCAGGGCATGATGTTCGGCTACGCCTGCCGCGAGACGGAGGAGCTGATGCCCTTGCCGATCGCGATGGCCCATCGGCTGTCCAGGCGCCTCGCCGACGTCCGCAAGGCGGGCGTCGTTCCGTATCTACGGCCAGACGGCAAGAGCCAGGTCTCGATCGACTACCGCGACGGCGTCCCTGTCGGTGTCGACTCCGTCCTGATCTCCGCGCAGCACCGCGAGGAGGTGGACGTGGAGACGTTGCTGCGGCCGGACATCATCGCGGAAGTGATCGACCCCGTCCTCCGGGAGTTCCCCGATATCGACGCGAGCCGGATGAAGCCACCGATGGTGAACCCCACCGGACGGTTCGAGATCGGCGGGCCGAAGGCCGATACCGGTCTCACCGGTCGCAAGATCATCGTGGACAGCTACGGCGGGATGGCGCCGCACGGCGGGGGAGCGTTCAGCGGCAAGGATCCTTCCAAAGTCGATCGCAGCGCCTGCTACATGGCCCGCTACATCGCCAAGAACATCGTCGCCGCCGGGCTCGCTCGTGCCGCCGAGGTCCAGCTTGCCTAT
>CBHFMJ010000049.1:0-10317 GCA_965994715.1 uncultured bacterium
GGGCCAGATCCACTACGGACCATCGCCCGCACGCCCCAGATCCCCCGACCCCCTCGAAGACCAGAGCATCGTCGGAACCGTCCCCGGTCAGGTCCCCCGTGGTGATCTGGATCTCCTGGATGCCTTCCTCGGGATCCTGCCGCGTGACCAGGGCCGTCCGCCAGTGTGGTTCTGCATCGAAGCGGCGCCAGACCGCGAAGCCTCGGGGGAGCCGGGAGAAGTCGGTGCCGGGCTCCACCCACGCGATCAGCACCGCGGCGCCCGGGTCGGTGGATGCGAACCACTCGCCCGTCACGTCCGCCCCGGTCGGGACCAGCTCTTCGGGGGGGAGGTCGTGAGGTGCGAGGTCGGCGATGAACGCGGTCGGCATGGCCCCGGTCTCCGGGTCGAGGCTCGGGCTCGGCTCGGGACTGAGGGACGGTTCGGGACTGAGCGAGGTCGTCACGCTCACGCTCGGACGCGATGTCGGACTCGAGGGAGCCGGCGTCCCCTCCGCGCACCCCACCGTGGCGAGCGCAACGGTCAACGCTCCGGCCCAGATCCGCATCGTCCGATGCTATCGGCGCTCCGGCGACCGCCTCCGAGCGCCCCGTAGGATGCGCACGTGTCCTCGTCCGGCGCGCGCTCCGTCTCCGATTCGGAGGTGACCCTCACCCAGTTGATGGAGGTGACAGACGCGAACATCGCCGGGAACGTCCACGGGGGCGCGATCATGCGTCTCGTGGACACGGCCGCCGCCCTGGCCGCGATCAAGCATTCCGGGGGCCTGGCCCTCACCGTCGGGATCGACGAGATGTCGTTCCTCGAACCTGTCCACATCGGTGAGGTGGTCGTCCTCAAGGCATGCGTCAACGACGTCGGCCGGACCTCGATGGAATGCGGGGTCCGGGTCGAGGCCCAGGACCCGCTCACCGGGGCGGTCCGGCACGTGAACAGCGCGTACCTGGTCTTCGTCGCCGTGGACGCGGCCGGCCGTCCTCGACCGGTCCGGCCGCTGCTCGCCGAGACGGACGCGCAACGTCGCCGCCAGCAGGAGGCGAAGCTCCGGCGGGAGCGCCGGATCGCCCACAAGGAGGCGATCGACACCGCTCGGGCCGCGAAGGAGGCTCCCGAGAGCGCCTGACATATCCGGGGACAACCGTCCCCCGTCGGGGTTCCTCCATCTGCGTGGGAGGATGGAAGGGACGACCACGAGAGGACCATCGGATGACTTCGGAACTCGCCGGCGCCCGGAAGCGGCTGGAGACCGCCGACGGAGCCCTCGACATCTACTCGCTTCCCTGGCTCGCGGAGACGGGAGTCGCCGACGTCGGTCGGCTCCCGCTGACCGTCCGCATCCTCGTCGAGAACCTCCTCCGTCGGGCCGGTTCCAGAGACGTTGCGGACGAGGACGTGCGCGCGCTCGCACGGTGGCCAGAACCGGCGGCGGACGTGGCGTTCATGCCGGCCCGGGTCCTGATGCAGGATTTCACGGGGGTCCCCGCGGTCGTCGATCTGGCCGCGATGCGGGGTGCGGTCGCCCGAGCCGGCGGGGATCCGGCCGCGGTCGATCCGCTCGTGCCGGTCGACCTGATCATCGATCACTCGGTTCAGGTGGACCTCTTCCGCTCCCGGGAGGCGTACGAGGCCAACATCGAGTGGGAGTACCGGCGCAACGGTGAGCGCTACGCGCTGCTCCGATGGGCCCAGCAGGCCTTCGACGGACTCCGCGTCGTCCCGCCCGGCGCCGGCATCTGCCACCAAGTGAACCTGGAGCATCTCGGCCAGGTCGTCAGCGTCCGGGACGGCGTGGCCTTCCCCGACACGCTGATGGGGACGGACTCCCACACCACGATGGTCAACGGGCTCGGCGTCCTGGGATGGGGCGTCGGCGGGATCGAGGCCGAAGCGGCGATGCTCGGTCAGCCCACGTTCCTCCCACAGCCCGATGTGGTCGGCGTGCAGGTGACGGGCGAGCTCCCCGCGGGAACGACCGCGACCGACCTCGTTCTGACCCTGACCCAGATCCTCCGCGCCCACGGCGTGGTGGGTCGGTTCGTCGAGTTCTACGGGGTCGGCCTCTCCTCCCTCGCCATCGCCGATCGAGCGACGCTGTCGAACATGTGTCCCGAGTACGGGGCCACGTCCGCGTACTTCCCGGTCGACGACCGGACGCTCGAGTACCTCCGGTTCACGGGACGAGGAGCGCTGATCGATCGCGTCGAGCGATACACGAAGGCGCAGGGGCTGTTCCGGACCGATGCCGACGAGCCGCCGACCTTCACGGAGACGTTGGATCTCGATCTGTCGGCCGTCGAGCCCTCGATGGCGGGTCCTCGCCGGCCGCAGGATCGGGTTGCCCTCCCCGACGTCTGGGGCTCGTTCGTCGACGCCTTCCATCGCCATCTCGAGCCAGAACCGAAGCCCACCGAGCTCGGTCGATTCGTCGCCGAGGGAGGGACCCCCGCCGCGGATGGGGAGCAGCGAGGATGGACCGAGGACGTGACCCCGAACGGCGACGATGTTCGCCATGGCTCCGTGGTGATCGCCGCGATCACGTCGTGCACGAACACGTCGAACCCCTCGGTGATGGTCGGCGCCGGCTTGCTCGCCAAGCGCGCGATCGAGGCCGGCCTGGCGTCGAAGCCGTGGGTGAAGACGTCGCTCGCGCCGGGGTCGCGGGTCGTGACCGACTACCTGGACCGTGCGGGTCTGACGCCGTACCTCGAGAAGCTCGGCTTCGATCTCGTCGGGTTCGGCTGCACGACGTGCATCGGGAACTCCGGGCCGCTCCCCGAGGATGTGGCGGCGCGGATCGACGAGAAGAACCTGAACGTCGTCGCGGTCCTGTCCGGGAACCGCAACTTCGAAGGGCGGATCCACCCGCAGGTCCGCGCGAGCTACCTCGCGTCGCCGCCGCTGGTCGTGGCCTACGCCCTCGCCGGCAGGATCGACTTCGACCCGACGACGGAGCCCCTCGGCGAGGGAGACGATGGTCCGGTCTTCCTCCGGGACCTCTGGCCGAGCCCGGCCGACGTGGCGGACGTGATCGCCGAGGCGGTCTCGGAGGACCAGTTCACCCAGCAGTACGCCAGGATCTGGGACGGCGACGAGCGATGGACCGCGCTCCCGACGCCGACCGGGCCGGCCTACGACTGGGATCCCGACTCGACGTACGTGCGCGAGCCGCCGTTCTTCCAGAAGGCGTCCGCGGATCCCGTGGGGGTGGGGGAGGTCGAGGGTTCCCGGATCGAGGGCGCCCGGATCCTCGTCGCCGTCGGCGACTCCATCACGACCGATCACATCTCGCCAGCGGGCGCGATCCGTCCCGACTCGCCCGCCGGCCGGTACCTCCTCGAGCACGGCGTGCAGCAGCGGGACTTCAACTCGTACGGGGCGAGGCGCGGCAACCACGAGGTGATGATGCGCGGAACGTTCGCGAACGTGCGCCTGCGGAACGCGCTCGCGCCGGAGACCGAGGGACCGTGGACGACCCATCTCCCGAGCGGTGAGGTGACCAGCGTCTACGAGGCCGCCGTCCGCTACGCGGAGGATGGGACGCCGCTGGGCGTCCTCGCGGGCAAGGAATACGGGAGCGGGTCATCCCGCGACTGGGCGGCGAAGGGACCGGCGCTCCTCGGCGTGCGGTTCGTCCTGGCGGAGTCCTTCGAGCGGATCCACCGGCAGAACCTGGTCGGGATGGGCATCCTCCCACTCCAGTTCAAGCAAGGGGGATCCGCCGCGGGCCACGGCCTCTCCGGCCGCGAGACCTACTCGATCCGGGGTCTGGAGATCGGGATCGCTCCCGGGCAGGACGCCACCGTGGAAGTCGTGCGCGAGGACGGGTCGTCGGATTCGTTCCCGGTGACGGTCCGGATCGACCAGGCGGCGGAGGTGGCGATCTTCGCTCACGGCGGCATCCTGCCGATGGTCCTCCGCGAGGCGCTCGGGGCCGGCTAGGGACCTCGAGACCGCGCGACGAACCCCCGTGAGGCGACCTACTGGGCGGCCAGCTCCGCCGTGTACACAGGATCGGTCGTCGGAGCGTCGGGGCACTCCTGGGACTCCACGGTGACGGCCATGAGGTCCGCGGACGACGGATCCGCTTCGAGGAACGCCGCCGCAGCGCCACTCTCCGGCGCGAGGCACGCCCCGCGGACGGGCTCGCCGTCCTCGATCATCCAGAGCTCGTAGACCTTCCCCGGTCCCGGATCGGGCAGGCCGGTCGCCCACACGAGGGCGCCGGACTCTCCCGGCGTGAAGGACACGGCCAGGTCGCCTGGAGCCGCGCCCTCGAACGCCACGATCGAGGGCCCGGGAACGCCCGGGCTTCCGCCGTCGCGGGTCGCCAGCAGGATCGCGAAGACGAGGGCCACCGCCGCCGCGACGCCGAAGGCCGCCTGCCACCATCCGAGCCGGGCGTCCCGCCGGATCCCCAGTTCGATCGGCGCGGCGGCGCTCCGCTCCTCTGCGAGGATCCCATCCACCATGTCCTCGCGTACGGGACGAGGGTCGAGCGCGAGCGCCAACATCCCCGCGACCTCCGTGTGCTCGAGCTCGAGCCGACGGCATTCCTCGCAGTCGCCGTGCGCGGCCAGCTCCCGTTCCAGCAGCGCCGCGTCGCCGGCGTCCAGGCCGTCGAGGGCCTGGGCCGCGAGGAGCTCGTCGATCAACGCGTGGTCGCGGATCATCGGGTGCCTTCCCCGAGGTTCGCGCGCAGCCGGCGCATCGCGAGCAGCGTTCGGGACTTCACGGTCCCGAGCGGGAGCCCGGTCCGCTCGGCGATCTGAGATTGCGAGAGGCCCTCGAAGTACATCCGCTCGATCACCTCGCGCTGCTCGTCCGGGAGCGCACCGAGCGCGGCGCGCACGAGCTTGCGCTCCCGTGGAAGGTCGATCGCCGCGAGAAGGTCGTCGACCGGATCCTCGTCGACATCGGGCTCCATCCCCGATGCCTGTTCGGCCCGGCGCCGCAGCGCCTGCTCCCGCCGCACCGCATCCACGGCCCGGTGATGGACCGTTCCCATGAGCCAGGACCGAACCGACCCGCGAGCCCCATCGTAGCGATCCGGGTTCCGCCACACGGCGAGGAACGCCTCCTGGACGATCTCCTCCGCGACCTGCGCCTGTCGGACCAACCGGAAGGCGAGGGCGTGGGCAGCGGCCGCGTAGCGGCTGAAGAGCTCGCGGAACGCCTGGTCGTCGCCGGCGACGAGACGACGCAGGAGATCCTCGTCACGAGCTCCGCCCGGCTCAACCGAGCGCACGGTCACGCTCCTGCTCGGGTCGATCGTCATCGATGCGTTCGTGGCGTCCGCCTCTCGGGAGATCCGGCAGAAGTTCCGCCTGAAGATCAGATGGTCTCCCGGGGTATTCGCAGGTCATCGGCTCTCGGATGAGTGGGGGCGCATGCCGCCCTCGGCGGCGTCGAGCAGGTCCTCGAGGGCGACAGGATCTGCGGGGTCGTAGATCGCGCTGCCGATCGAGAGCGAGATCGGCCGGGTATGGGTGGTCTTCGCATCGTGCACCGCGATCGCCTCCACCAGCCGCGACAGGACGGTGACCTCCGCCCCTCTCGCGTCGCCCGCGAGGAGCACGCAGAACGTGTCCTCGGCGATCCGCGCGGGCAGGTCGGCGTCACGGATCGCGGAGATCAGCACGTCGGCGGCCTCGACGGCGTGTTCGTCCACGTCGGTCGGCGTCGTCGCGGCCCCCTCGTCCTCGTTGAACCGCATGAAGAGGAGGACCAGCGGGGTGCCGGCACGATCGGCCATCCGGAGCTGATGCTCGGCGATCGCGACGAAGCCTCGGAGGTTGGGCAGCCGGGTGGATTCGTCGATCGTCGCCAGCTCACGCCGCATCCGCCGGCGTTCCACCGCGTACCGCACCGCTCGCGGCAGCAGCCCGTCCGCGACCGAGCCCCGGACCAGATGATCGTCCGCTCCCGCGTGCAGCGCGACGGCCCCGTCGGCTTCGTTGCCGGCGGTGGTGAGGACGATGACTGCCGCGGCCGGTGTCTTCAGGCGGAGGGTCTCGAGCGCCTCGAGCGGTCCCACATCGTCCAGTGCCACGATCACTCCATCCTGGTCGGAGCCGGGACCGAGGGCCGCGAGGTCGGGGATCCGGCTGACCTCGAACCCGTCACGCTCGAGGTCGGATCCGAAGCCCTCCCCGGTCCCGACCAAGAGCACCCGGATCGCGTCGCCCGCCACGTTCTCCCCCCTTCGCGACGGGTCATCCTAGCCCCGGTGGCGATCCACCACAGGAACGCCACCCGCCACGCCGGGAACGGTCAGCCCACACCGGTACGCTGGAAGGCGTATGGGCGGAAGCACCTCGGCGCACGCGCTCGGTCGCCTCGCGCGAGCGCTCATCGGAACGATCGCGACGATCGCCCTCCTGGTCGGGGCGTTCTCGGCGTACGCGATGGTCTCCTACCTCGACGCGAGCGGGACCGGCGATGTGGTCCTCACGGACGACCCCCAGGAGGTCGCCGTCGGTCCGTGCGTCGAGGACGTGTGCAACTACCTACTGCTCGGCAGCGACTCGCGGAGGGGACTCACCCCCGAGGAGCAGCAGGCGTTCGGGACCGACGAGAACAACGGCGGCGTCTTCCGATCGGACACGATCATGCTCGTCCAGCTCGATCCGCGTCGCGAGAAGGCGGTCGTCCTGTCGTTCCCTCGGGATCTCTGGGTGCAGATCCCCGGACGGGGGTGGGACAAGATCAACACGTCGTTCGAAGGGGGCGTCAGCGGGGGAGGTCCGCTCCGGGTCGCGCAGACGATCCACCGTCTCACGGGCCTGAAGGTGAATCACTTCCTCTACGTGGATCTGCTCGGCTTCCAACAGGTGGTGGACACCCTCGGGGGAGTGGAGATGTGCATCCCGTTCGACGTGCAGGATCCGCTCTCGCTGCTCGACCTCAAGGCCGGGTGCCAGACATTGGACGGCCGGCAGGCGCTCGGGTACGTGCGGACCCGCCACCTCCCGTGCGACGACGCCGCGCCCGATCTGAGCCGGATCGGACGCCAGCAGCAGTTCCTGCGCGCCGTGCTCAACCAGCTGCTGGCTCCGGAGCAGATCGTGCGGGCGCCGGGCCTCGTCAAGCCGGTGCTCGCCAGCTTGAAGCGTGACGACGACCTGGCGATCGCCGACCTCGCGTACCTGGTCGGACGTCTCCGAGGACTCTCCACCGGCGCGGTCGAGTTCCGCGCGGTTCCCGCCGTCCCCGGCATGGTCCAGCCACCCGGGTTCACCACCGAGATCTCGGTCCTCCACCCCGATCCCTCGGCGGGTGCGATCTTCCGGGCGCTCCGGAACGGCTCCGCGCTCCCGGCCACCGGGACCGAGCTGATCAACACGCCGACGTCGCCGGCGAACATCCCCGTCGCGGTTCTCGACGACGGTTCCGGTGACGTCGCCGGCCAGGTCGCGGACATCCTGTCGACCTCGGGGTTCGACGTGTCGCCCGGGATCATCCCCTTCGACGGATCCGGGATCCGGGTCGACGGGCCGATGATCGTCTACACGCGCGGGCACGAGGAAGAGGCGCAGGTGGTGGCCCAGTATCTGCCCGGGGTGGAGCTCCGCGAGGTGGCGCGATCGTCCGCGTGGGAGGTCGCCCTGGTCGCGACCCCCGGGTACCGCCCGGATGCCCTCGGTGGCGGCGGCTCGGAGCCGGAGTGCATCGAGCCGGACTGACGGGTGACGTCTCCCGCGCGACGAACGACGACCTCGACCGTCATGCGCGAGACGAGGCCAGGACCGACCGGTAGACCTTGAGCGTGCGATCGGCGGCCGTGTCCCAGCTGAACCGACGCGCGCGGGTGAGCCCTCGAGCCCCGAACCCGGCGCGGAGCGTGGGGTCCCCGAGGAGACGATCGATCGCCTTGACCCACGCCCTCACGTCTCGAGGGGACACGAGCATCCCGGCGTCGCCCACCACCTCGGGCAGGCTCGCGGCGTCCGAGCAGACCACCGGGATCCCGCACGCCATCGCCTCGAGCGGAGGCAGGCCGAAGCCCTCGAACTCCGACGGGAAGGCGAACACCTCGGCAGCGTTGAACAGTCCGGGCATGTCCTCGTCCGGAACGTGACCGGCGAAGACGACCTGACCGCCCAGTCCGAGTCCGCGAACGCGTTCGAAGAAGCGTTCGTACAGCCAGCCGCGTCCTCCCGCGATGACGAGGCCGACGTCCGGGTGCCGGTCGTGGAGGGCTGCGTACGCCTCCACGAGGGTCGCGTGGTTCTTCCGTGGCTCGATCGTGCCGACCGAGAGGACGAAGCGCTCCGGGAGCCCGAGTCGACGCCGGACATCGGAAACGACCTCGCGCTCGATGTCGGGTCGGAACCGCGGCTCGACCCCTTCCGGGATCACCTCGATCTTCGCCGGATCGAGGGGGTAGCTCCGCAGGGCGTCACGACGTGTGTGCTCGGAGACGGCGATGATCCGATCGGCCCGACGGAGGAAGCGGGGCATCATCGTCCGCAGGTAGATCCGGTTCCGCGGCAGGTGATGCTCGGGGAACAGGAGATAGGCGATGTCGTGGAGGGTGAAGACGCTCTTCGCTCGGGTGAGCTTCGGGAGCAGGTGCTCGGTCGCGTGGAACAGTCCGATGCCGGGGAACGCCCGGTCCATGGAAGGTCCGCCGAAGTAGGAAGCGGCGGCACGCAGTCGCCATCCTCGGCGCGAGAGCCTCGCGGTGCGCATGGGCAGGTCGCTGAGGGGCGGGCGCAGATCTGACTCACGAGGATCGTTGACGAACGCCGTGAGCGCCGCGCCCCTCGCGAGCATCGCCTCCGTCAGCGCGCTCGCGTAACGTCCGAGCCCGGCCCGTTCGTGAGCGGCCGCCGAAAGGTCGATGCAGTACGAGCCCTCCTCGGGAGCTGGAGACGACATCGGTGGCGCGATCCTGTCTGTCGGGCGGCAACGGCGGTCACGTCTCCGCCGCTCGTCGCGAGGAGGATACGGGACGGCTTCCCGGTGTCGTTCGGCTTCCGTGCAGAAGCGCCCACGTACACTCGCTCGCGTGAGCCGCTCGTCATCGCCTCCGGCCGCGTCGTGCGCGTAGTCATCGATGCCAGGCCCGCGATGCCGCAGGCGCGCACGGGGGTCGGCTCGTACACGTGGGAGCTTATCCGACGGCTCCCGCGCGCCGATCCCCACACCACCTTCGTCGCCTGGTACCTCGACGTGCGGGCCGCCCTCCGTCTCGAGCGGGGGGCCGGCGTGTTCGCGGACATCCGGGCGTCGAACCTCGTGGAACGGCGGATGCCGATCCCGTCCAGGTGGTTCGATCGGGTGGCGATGCGGTTCGACGTTCCCAGGATCGAGTGGATGGTCCGATCCGACGTGGTGTTCGCGCCGAACTTCGTGCCACCGCCCACGCGGAGTCGTCGGGTGGTCCTCACGGTGCACGACCTCGCGTTCAAGCGGTTCCCGGAGACCGCCCCGATGGCCACGCGCCGCTGGCTCGCCCGGCTCGAGTCGTCCCTCCGAACGGCATCCCAGGTGATGGTCGTGTCGGAACAGACGCGGCGCGACCTGTTGGAGTCCTACCCGGGATCGGCGGTTCGTCTCGCGGAACGGTTGACGGTCGTGCCGCTCGGGGTTGACACGGAGCGCTTCCGGCCGGTCGGGGCCGATGCCGTCGACCAGGTGCGGCGCCGCTTCGGCGTTGAGGGGCCGTTCCTCCTCTCGCTCGGAGGGATCGAGCCCCGGAAGAACCTCCCCGCCCTGCTCCGTGCCTACGCATCACTTCCGGACGATGTGCGGCCGGCCCTCGCGATCGCGGGTCCCGTCGCTCCGTGGAACCCGGAGGGCTGGAACCTCGTGCGCCCCGCCCTCGAGGCGCTCTCTCCGGGGGTTCGCGATCGTGTGGTCGTGACCGGGTACGTGTCGGAAGAGGAGAAGGTGGCGCTCCTCGGTGGCGCCGAGGCGCTCGTGTATCCCTCGCTCTACGAGGGGTTCGGACTCCCGGTGATCGAGGCGATGGCATGCGGGACGCCCGTCCTCACGTCCAACGTCTCGGCCTTGCCGGAGACGGCCGGCGATGCGGCGCTCCTCGTGGATCCGCACTCCGTCGAGGGGATCGCCGCGGGCATCGAGCGCCTCCTCACCGACTCGGCTCTCCGGGAACGCCTGCGGGGGGCGGGCCTCGCTCGGGCCGGGACCTTCAGCTGGGAGGAGACGGCTCGTCGGACGTCGGAGGTCCTGCGGCGGGGGAACGACTAGCCGCGACGTCGCGCCGTCCCGATCCACGGACGCGCTGGATCGCGAGGCGCAGCTCGTCGTCGGAGCGCACCACCTCGTCGTCGGGACCGATCTGCTCGACCA
>CBHFMJ010000050.1:0-10312 GCA_965994715.1 uncultured bacterium
CGTTGTTTGGTTTGGTGGGGTGTTTGGCGGGGGGCGCCCCCCACCACGCCCTGCCCCCCGCTCCTCGCAGCGAGTTGGGAGGCGCCTAGATGGCGACCGACGATGCCGCGACGGTCGGCCGACGGCCGTCCGCGCAGACCTTCCTCCTCTCGGTCCTGCGACTGATCGGATCGATCGCGATCCCGATCGGTGCGTTCTTCGTCCTCTGGTGGACCTTCGACTTCCTCCGCGACGCGGACGCGAACCGCCTGCTGGTCGTGGGCGTCGCGATCGTCGTGGGTGTGGGAGGCGTGTTCCTCCTCTACTGGGCGATGAACCGGGTCGTCGACCTCCTGCCGGAGCGCTACCGCGAGGGCGTTCGCCCGTACATCTTCGTCGGGCCTGCGCTCGTGATCCTGGCCGTGTTCCTCGTCTATCCGGTCCTCAACACGATCCTCACGAGCTTCAAGGACGCCCGGGGCGAGTCGTTCGTGGGCCTCGACAACTTCCAGTTCGTCTTCACGGACGAGAGCATGCTCCGCGCGATCCGCAACACGTTCGGTTGGATCGTGATCGTGCCGCTCTTCGGCGTGGCGATCGGGCTCGCGTTCGCGACGGTGGCCGACCGACTGAGCCGCGGCGAGGCGCTCGCGAAGTCGATGATCTTCCTGCCGATGGCGATCTCGTTCGCCGGCGCCTCGATCACGTGGCGGCTGATCTACAACTACCGGCCACAAGGATTCGGCTCGAACATCGGCCTGTTGAACGGGATCGCGCTTGGCCTCGGACAAGAGCCGGTTCGGTGGCTCGACGTCGAGCCATGGAACAACCTGATGCTGATGGTGATCATGATCTGGATGCAGACCGGGTTCGCCATGGTCGTGCTCTCGGCAGCGATCAAGTCGATCCCCGACGAGATCTTGGAGGCAGCGCGCATCGACGGTGCCTCTGAATTCCAGGTCTTCCGCCGGATCGTCGTCCCGAGCATCCTGCCGACGATCGCCGTCGTGACCACCTACATGGTGATCAACGCGATGAAGGTCTTCGACATCGTCTTCGTGATGGGGAGCCCGGAAACGCGCGGCACCGAGGTGATCGCAGAGCGGATGATCGACTGGTTCTTCATCAACAACAACGACGGGCGGGGCGCCGCGATCGCCGTGATTCTGTTCATCGCGATCATCCCCGTGATGATCGTGAACATCCGTCGCTTCCGAGAGGAGGAGGCGATCCGATGAGCGCGACGACCGTCCCACCCACGACCCCGATGCCGGTGCGGGGCGGTGGTCTCGAGCCGCGCGGCGGGGGTTGGTTCGTCCGGGTCGTGGTGATCGTGATCGTGATCCTCTGGTTGATCCCGACGCTCGGCGTGCTGATCACCTCCTTCCGCCCCGAGGCGCTCGTGGATTCGACCGGCTGGTGGACCGCGCTGGCGCATCCCTTCCGAACGACGGGATGGACGCTCGAGAACTACCGGCTGGCCCTGGACGCCGGCGGGCTCGGGAACGCGTTCCTGAACAGCCTCGCCGTTGCGATCCCCGCCACCATGATCCCGATCACGATCGCGGCGTTCGCGGCCTATGCCTTCTCGTGGATGGAGTTCCGCGGCCGCTACGTGCTGTTCGTCGCAGTCGTGGCGCTGCTGGTCGTACCTCTCCAGATGGCGCTGATCCCGATCCTGAAGCTCTACAACAACGGCGCGGTGATCGGGAACCGCCTCATCTTTCCCGATCTTGACCTCGTGGGCACGTTCCTCGGCGTCTGGCTCGCGCACGCTGGCTTCGGCCTTCCGCTGGCGATCTACCTATTGCGGAACTACATCGGGTCCCTCCCGTCCTCGATCGTCGAGTCGGCGAAGATCGACGGCGCCGATCACTTCACGATCTTCTGGCGGCTGATCATCCCGCTCTCGGTGCCCGCGCTCGCCGCGTTCGCGATCTTCCAGTTCCTCTGGGTGTGGAACGACCTCCTCGTGGCCTACGTCTTCCTCGGCGGGACGCAGCAGAATCGTGTGCTGACGATCGCGCTGGCGAACCTGGTCGGCGGACGTGGGGAGAACTGGCACCTCCTCACCGCGGCCGCGTTCCTCTCGATGGCCCTCCCGCTGTTCGTGTTCTTCGCTCTCCAGAAGTACTTCGTGCGAGGACTCACGGCCGGCGCCGTCAAGGGCTAGCCGCATGCTCCGGTCGCGGTCGACCTCCCCCATGCTTGACCCGTCGTCCCCACGACGGAAGTGGAGGGCGATCACGATCGCGAGCCTCCTCCTCGTGCCCGCGCACCTGGGGATCGTCGCCGGGCTCGTCGCGGTGGCATCGGATCGCTCGGACGCGCCACCGGCGGGGCCCCCGATCGCGTTCGGCCTCGGGCTCCTGCCGTTCGTCTTCATCGCGCTCGCGTTCCTCTCCGGACACCCGAGGGCGCCGGGCGCAGCAGCGAAGGCGATGGGGCTGTGTCTCCTCGTGGGGATCCCGGTCGCGGCGATCGTGCCCGACGCGGTGACCGGGCTCGTGGCGGGGGTCGGCGCAGGAGGCGCAGTCGCGCTCCGCCCCGAACCGCTGAGTTCGTGGAAGCCGCGAGCCCTCGGCGTGGCGATCGTGACCGTCTACGTCGCGCTCATGGTGCGGATCGTCCCGGACGTGGCGGTGCTGCTCGCCCCGACCCTGCCCTTCACGTGTCTCGGGGTAGCCGATCACCTGGCGGAAGGGCGTCGCGCTCGCGAGGAAGGCCGACGCCCCGCGCCGTGACCCGGTTCGGGCACTTCGACGACGTCGCTCGTGAGTACGTCATCACGCGCCCCGATACCCCGCTCCCCTGGATCAACTACCTCGGGAGCGAGGAGTTCTTCTCGATCATCTCGAACACGGCCGGCGGCTACTCCTTCTTCCGGGACGCCCGGCTCCGGCGCCTCACGCGGTACCGCTACCAGGCGGCACCGGCCGACATCGGCGCCCGCTTCCTGTACCTCCGTGACGCCGCGACCGGCGCGTTCTGGTCGCCGTCGTGGCAGCCGGTCCGGACCGAGCTGGAGGACTACCGGTGTCGCCACGGGCTCGGGTACACGGTGATCGGGTCCCGGACGTCGGCGATCGAAACGGAAAGTCTCTATCTCGTTCCCCTCGGAGCGTCGCTCGAGATCTGGCGAACGAGGATCACGAACCACCGCGCCGACACCGCGAGGCTCTCGCTGTTCGGCGCCGTTGAGTTCTGCCTCTGGGACGCGTGGGACGACCAGACCAACTACCAGCGGAACCTCTCGACCGGCGAGGTGCGGGTGCTGGACGGGGTCATCTACCACACGACCGAGTATCGAGAGCGACGGAACCACTTCGCCTACTTCGCGTGCTCGGAGGAGGTATCGGGGTTCGACACGCAACGCGAGGAGTTCCTGGGGCCGTACCGCGGCTGGGAACGGCCGGCGGTAGTGGAGGTCGGTCGATCGCGGAACTCGATCGCCAACGGCTGGGCGCCGATCGCCTCGCACCAGGTGGAGCTCGAGCTGGCGCCGAACGAGACCCGGGAGATCGTCTTCCTGCTCGGCTACGGGGAGAACCCACCGGATGCGAAGTTCAACCCTCCGGGATCGACGAGGCTCGATCGCCGGCCCGTCCTCCCGGTGATCGAACGCTACCGGCGAGGTGACGAGATCGACGTGGCGCTCGAGCGGCTGCGCGATCGATGGGCCGAGCTCCTCGATGTGGTGCGGGTCACGACAGCCAACGAGCACGTCGACCGGATGGTGAACGCTTGGAACCCGTACCAATGCATGGCGACGTTCAACCTGTCCCGATCCGCCTCGTCGTTCGACACGGGGATCGGACGCGGCATCGGATTCCGCGATACGAGCCAGGACCTCCTCGGCTTCGTCCACATGTTGCCCGAGCGGGCGCGTGAACGGATCCTCGACCTGGCGGCGACGCAGCTGCCGACGGGGGGTGTCTACCATCAGTATCAGCCGCTCACGAAGCGAGGGAACGACGCGATCGGTTCGGGGTTCAACGACGATCCGCTCTGGCTGATCCTCGCGGTCGCCTCCTATGTGAAGGAAACCGGCGATCGCCGGATCCTGGAAGAGCCGGCCCCGTACGACAACGAGCCCGGGACGGAAACGCCCCTGTTCGAACACCTCGAGCGGGCGCTCACGTTCACGACGGACCGGCTCGGCCCCCACGGCCTGCCGTTGATCGGCCGTGCGGACTGGAACGACTGTCTGAACCTGAACGCGTTCTCCGAGGAGCCCGGCGAGTCGTTCCAGACCGTCCCCAACCGAGAGGGCGGGGTGGCCGAGTCGGTGTTCATCGCGGGGCAGTTCGTCCTGGCCGCGGAGGAGCTCGCGGCGCTCGCGGAGCTCCTCGGATCGGCGGAGGACGCCGTCCGCATCCGGAGCGATCGGGGACGCATGGTCCAGGCGATCCGGGACCATGGCTGGGACGGCGACTGGTTCCGGCGCGCGTACGACTTCTTCGGTCGCCCCGTGGGATCGGCCGGCGACGAGGAAGGCCGGATCTGGATCGAGCCGCAGGGCATGTGCGTGATGGCCGGCGTGGGGCTGGACGAC
This sequence comes from uncultured bacterium, assembly GCA_965994715.1. Lineage (GTDB taxonomy): Bacteria > Actinomycetota > UBA4738 > UBA4738 > HRBIN12 > JAJNBA01. The sequence goes on from CBHFMJ010000050.1 coordinate 4,535, forward strand.
GGCCGCGCCGCCCGCGCCCTCGACGCCGTGGACGAGCACCTCGCGACGCCGCACGGCCTCGTGCTCCTCGCTCCCGCGTACTCCCGCTACCACGTCGAGCTCGGCGAGATCAGCTCCTACCCACCGGGGTACAAGGAGAACGGCGGGGTGTTCAGCCACACGAACCCGTGGATCGCGATCGCCGAGGCGATGGTCGGCAACGGAGATCGCGCGTTCGAGCGCTACCTGCGGATCAATCCCTCCGCGCGGGAGGATGTCTCCGACGTCCACCGGTGCGAGCCCTACGTGTACGCGCAGATGATCGCCGGCAAGGAGGCGGCCACCCCCGGCGAGGCGAAGAATTCGTGGCTCACGGGCTCGGCGGCGTGGAACTATGTGGCGATCACCCAGTGGATCCTGGGCATCCGCCCCGAGCACCGCGGCCTGCGGATCGATCCGTGCCTGCCGGCGGCGTGGGAGGGGTTCGAGGCCACGCGCCGATTCCGCGGGAGCACCTACCGGATCGCGATCCACAAGCCCGTCGGCGTCACCGGTCGGATCACGTCGTTGCTCGTCGACGGTCGGCAGGTCGATGGGAACGTCGTCGCTCCTGCTCCCGAGGGTGCGAACGTGGCGATCGATGGCACGGTCGCCTGATCCGGTGAGGTCTCATCGGTCACGGGTCGCTCCCGCGGCGAGCGCCGACGCCGCGGAGGCCACTACCGGGACGAGGAACGCGATCCGCAGCGTGGCCAGATCTGCGATGAAGCCGACGAGCAGGGGCCCGACGATCGAGCCCGTGTAGCCGGCGGTCACCACGAGCGGCAGGGCGCTCGCGTGACCGGGACGGCGGGTCCGGCCGGCGGTCCTGAACGCGAGGGGAACCACGGGACCGAGGCCCAGCCCGACGATCCCGAGCGCGACGACGGAGGGGAACAGGCGAGGGACGATCAGCATCGCGCTGAGCGCCGCGAACGCGCTCGAAGCGCCGACCCGGGCGACGACCGGTTGTCCGAACCGTACGACGAGGCGATCCCCGACGAAGCGCGACGCCGCCATCCCTGCCGAGAACGCCACGACGCCGAGTCCGGCCGCGCTCGAGGCGGCGCCCACCGACTCGCGGAGGAAGACGGCGCTCCATTCGATCGCGATCCCTTCCACCAGGAAGGACCCTCCGGCGACAAGGCACAGCAGGAGGACCCGCGTCGAGCTCGTGCGGGGAACGATCGCATCCTCAGGCCCGCCGGCTGCTCTTTCCGCTGGCGCTCCCGTCTCTTCTGGCAACCACCGCAGGAAGACGCTGCTCACCAGGACGACCACCGCGGCACAGATCGGCAGGTGGATCTCCATCGGTACGCCGGCGGCGATCCCCGCGGAGGCGAGCGCGGCGCCGACGAACAGCGCCACGCTCCACGTGCCGTGGATCGCCGACATCACCCGGCGTTCGAACCGACGTTCCACGGCGACGGCCTCGATGTTCATCGCCACGTCGATCAGGCCCGCCAGCAGGCCGATACCGAGGAAGAGCGGGGCGAGCGACGCGAGTGCCCCAGCCGCAGGCAGGAGCGCGAATCCCAGGCCCATCACCGGGATCCCGGCGCGGACGACCCCTCGGCCGCCCCATCGACGGATCGCCGGATCCGCCACACGGGTCCCGGCCAGCAGCCCCACCGCGAACCCCGTCAGGGCGATCCCCAACCCGGAGGCGTCCAACCCCGCCTGGGCTTTGATGTGAGGGATCCACGGGCCCAAGAGACCGGACAGCATCGCGTGAGCCGCGAACGCGGCGGTGACCCCCACCCGCGCACGGCGCATCGCGCGCTGATCCTCCCGGGCGATCGCCATCGAGAGAGTCTGGGCGAGCGGCCGCGAACCGGCACATCCGGGGCCGTTCGCTAGTCTGCCCCCCATGCCCGCGTCCGCTCCCGACGCCGGCGCGTCACCGTGGTGGCGCGCCGGCGTCCTGTACCAGGTCTATCCACGCTCCTTCGCCGACACCACCGGAGACGGACACGGCGACCTCCGAGGGGTCATCGCGCATCTCAACCACCTGTCGTGGCTCGGGATCGACGGCATCTGGTTGAGCCCGATCACCCCTTCGCCCGACGCGGACTGGGGATACGACGTTGCGGACTACACCGACGTCGACCCGGACTTCGGGACGCTCGAGGATCTCGATCGATTGGTAGCGGAGGCCGCCGATCGGGGGATCCGCGTACTGATCGATCTCGTGCCCAACCACACGAGCGACCGGCATCCGTGGTTCGTCGAGGCGCGATCCAGCCGTTCGTCCGAACGTCGCGACTGGTACGTGTGGGCCGACAGCGGCCCCGACGGCGCACCGCCCAACAACTGGCGATCGTCCTTCGGTGGTCCCGCATGGACGTGGGACGAGACGACCGAGCAGTACTACCTCCACAACTTCCTGCCGGAGCAGCCGGACCTCAACTGGTGGAACCCTGGCGTCGCCGACGCGTTCGACGACATCGTGCGGTTCTGGTTCGACCGAGGGATCTCCGGGTTCCGGATCGACGTCGCCCACGCCCTCGTCAAGGATCGATCCCTCCGGGACGACACGCCGGCGCTCGACACGGACCATCCCAGCATCCGCCGCCACGGTCTGCGCTCGGACTTCAGCATGAACAGGCCCGAGGCGCACGACGTGCTCCGGCGGTGGCGGACGATCGCCGATCGGTACGACCCGCGGCGCGTGCTGCTCGGCGAGACCTGGGTGCTCGACCTGGAGTCGCTTGCGCGCTTCTATGGGAGCGGAGAGGACGAGTTGCACCTCGCCCTCAACGTGCCGTTCGTCTTCTCGACCCCGGGAGCGGAGATGCGGGAGATCGTGGAACGCACCGAGGGGACGCTCCCGGCCGGCGCGTGGCCCCTCTGGAACGGCTCCAATCACGACGCCGGCCGGTTCATGACGAGGTGGTGCGATGGCGACGAGCGCCGGGCGCGCGCGGCGCTCGTGATCCTGCTCGCGCTGCGCGGCACGCCGTTGCTCTACTACGGGGACGAGATCGGTATGCCGAACATCGACGTCCCCCGCGACCGATTGAAGGACCCCGTCGGCCGGCGCCACTGGCCGGAGGACCCGGGCCGGGACAAGGGGAGGACGCCGATGCAGTGGACGCGCGAGGGAGGCTTCTCAGACAGCGACGTCGAGCCGTGGCTCCCGATGGGCGAGGCTCGCTCCCGCAACGTCGCCGATCAACGCGACGACCCGGCCTCGTTCCTCACGTTCTGCCGGGACCTGATCGGCGTGCGACGAGATCGAGAGGACCTCCGTTCGGGTCCGTACGAGGGGCTCGGGTCACCGGAGGGCGTCTGGGCGTGGCGGCGCGGCTCCGCGACGATGGTGATCGTGAACCACGGGGACGGGCCGGCGACACTCTCGACCGCTTCGGGCACGGTCCTGATCGACACCGGGAGGCAGCGGGCCGGAGAACGGGTCGAGAGGCCGCTCCGGCTCGAACCCTGGGAGGCGCTGATCCTCGACGAGGCGGACGCCTAGCGCCCGTCCGGCCCGGGACCGGTCGCGGCGACCGGGATCACCGGGATCTTGATCCCCTTCTCGGTGAGCCGGCGGCTGATGCGTTCGCGGAGAAGCCGTTCCACGTCCATCACCTTCGAGGGCCGCGTGTCGGCGACCACCCGGAGCACGAGCGCGTCCTGTCCCATCCGCTCGACCCCCAGCACGTTCGGAGCCTCGTGGATCCACTCGGAGAGGGTCCGATCGCCCTCGAGCTCCGTGAAGAGCTCCTCGAGGATGCTCCGCATGTGCTCGACGTCCTCGCCGTAGGCGGCCCGGACGTCCACGATCGCGCGCGCCCAGCCCTTCGATCGGTTGCTGGCGACCAAGATGTTCCCGTTGGGCACGAAATGGAGTGTCCCGTCGAACGCGCGCAGGGCGGTGATCCGCAGGCTCAGGTTCTCGACGCGGCCGGCGACCCGGCCCGAGGGCGTCTGCACGTCGACGTTGTCACCGACGCCGAACTGGTTCTCGAGCAGGATGAAGAATCCCGAGAGGGTGTCTTTCACGATGGTCTGCGCGCCGAATCCGAGGGCGACGCCCACCACGCCGGCGCTCGCGAGCAGCGGCGCGATGTTCGCCTCCAACTGGCCGAGCGCCATGAGGATCGCGAGCACCCAGATCACCACGATGAGGGCGGTCGACAGCGCGCCGGTCAGCGTGGTCGCGCGTTGGAGGTTCAGCTCCTGCGTGATGCTCGCCGTGCCCTCCAGCCTCTTCCGGAACCGGTTCACGATCAGCCGAGAGGCGAGTGTCACCAGGATCGCTGCGGCCAAGATGATGATGATCCGCACCCACGGCTTGCCGAGCCAGTCGACCACGCCCTCGGTGGCCTGCGCGATCAGGGGATCCATGTGCCCCAATGCAATCGGGCGGGCAGCCCCGCGTCAACGACGCGGGCGCGTTCGGCCGTCTGGAGGCGGCCGGTCCGAGGATCGCCTAGGTCGGCGAGCGACCCCGGTCATGATCGATCGCTTCGAGGACACGGGCGGTGGCCTCGAGGACGAGGCGCTCCCGCATCTCCGAAAGCTCCTCCTCGGTCATCGCCGCCATAGGAGGCGTGGCGTGACGGCCGTGCTCCCGGAACGCGTAGGCCGACTCGCCGTGCTCGGCGACGTCGACCCCCGCCTCCTCCGCCTCCGGCGTCACCCGGAACCCCACGAGACGATCGACGACGAGGAGGATCACCCAGGTGGCCCCGAACGAGAACGCCAGCGTGATGCCGGCCGCGGCGGCCTGCCGCCCGACCTGGAGCCACCCGCCGTCGGACCCTGCGGGATTCACGAGCAGGCTCGCGAACGCGCCCGTCAACACGGCGCCGACCAACCCGCCCACCATGTGCACACCCACGGCGTCGAGCGAGTCGTCGTAGCCCATCCGCGACTTCAGCTCCACCGCGGCGAAGCAGACCGCTCCGCCGATCAGACCGATCGCCAGGGCGGCCACCGGCCCTACGAACCCAGCGGCGGGGGTGATCGCCACCAGCCCGGCGACGGCGCCGGTCGCTCCCCCGACGGCGGTCGCCTTGCCGTGCCGGAGCAGCTCCGGCACGAGCCACCCGATCAGGGCGCCGGCGGCTCCCAGATGCGTGGCCAGGAGGGCCGAGGAGGCGAGCCCGTTCGCCCCGAGGGCACTCCCGGCGTTGAACCCGAACCACCCGAACCAGAGGATGCCCGCGCCGAGGAGCACCATCGGGACGTTGTGCGGCGCGAAGTTCCCCCTCGGGTAGCCGCGGCGCTTCCCGACGAACAGGGCCGCGGCGAGGGCGGCCGCGCCGGCGCTGATGTGCACCACGGTGCCGCCGGCGAAGTCCAGGGCTCCGATCCCGGCGGGCCCGAGGAACCCGCCGCCCCAGACCCAGTGCGCGAGCGGCGAGTAGACGAGGAGGGACCAGAGCGCCACGAACGCCACGTAGCCGCCGAACCGGACCCGCTCGGCGAACGCGCCCGCGATCAGCGCCGGCGTGATCACGGCGAACATCAGCTGGAACGCCGCGAACGCCGTGTGCGGCACGGTGGGCGCGAGCGCGTGCGGCACCTCCCCGACCCCGCGGAACCCGACGTGCGCCAGCCCGCCGATCACGCCTCCCACATCGGGGCCGAACGCGAGCGTGTAGCCGGCCAGCAGCCACACGAGGGAGACGATCGCGATCGCGGCGACCGCCTGCATCATCGTCCCGAGCACGTTCTTGGACCGAACGAGTCCTCCGTAGAACAATGCCAACCCCGGCATCATGAACAGGACGAGGGCCGCCGCCCCCAGCA
>CBHFMJ010000051.1:0-10276 GCA_965994715.1 uncultured bacterium
GGGCCGCGGCCGGTACCTCCGCGGTCGCGGGTGCCGCGGCAGCGCCGCCGCCGTCGATCGCCGCCAGGACGTCTTTCTTCGTGATGCGTCCCCCCGTCCCGGACCCCTCGACCCGCGAGAGATCGAGGCCGTGTTCATCGGCGAGCCGTCGCACGAGGGGTGAAAGGATCCGCGACCGCGGCCCTCGGTCGGGAAGCTCGCCGGACCCGCCGTCCGGGGGTGCGGGAGCGGCGGCCGCCTGTGCCGGCGCCGTTCCGCTCGCCGCCGTGGCCTCGGCACCCTGAGCGGTCGCCGGCTCCACGGCGGGCATCTCGGCGGCCGAGCCCTCGGCCACCGCCTCGGCACTCTCCGACGACGACGACCCTTGCTTCGCCGTCTCAGGCACTGGCTCTGGCTCTGGCTCCGGCGTTGACTCGTCCTGCGGTTGCGGGGCAGACTCGGACGAGGCCTGGCCGCCGGAGCTCTCCCCTCGGCCGGCGCCGTCCTCGCTTACCTCGGCGAGATCCGTGCCGACCGGGACGGTCTGTCCCTCCTGCACCAGGATCTTCGTGACGGTGCCGCCCACCGACGAGGGGACCTCCGTATCGACCTTGTCGGTCGAGATCTCGAAGAGGGGTTCATCGCGTTCGATGGTCTCCCCCTCCTGCTTCAGCCATTTCAGGATCGTTCCCTCGACGATGGTCTCGCCGAGCTGGGGCATCTTGATCGTGGTCATCGGGCTCTCCTCACGCTCACCAGGCCGAGAGGTTCTTCACCGTTGTGACGATGTCGTCGACCCCCGGCAGGAAGGCGTCCTCCAACGTAGGGGAGAAGGGGATCGGGACGTTGGGCGGCGCGAGCCGCACGACGGGGGCGTCGAGGTGCTCGAACGCCTTCTCCGCGATCGTGGACGCGACCTCCGCGGCGATCCCGACGAACCGGTAGGACTCGGAGAGCACGACGGCCTTCGCCGTCTTCTCGATCGACCGAAGTACGGTCTCCTCGTCCATCGGAACGATCGTGCGGAGATCGACGACCTCCGCGGAGATCCCTTCACCCTCGAGCGTCTGCGCCGCCTCGAGGGCTCGGTGGACCATCGCGCCGTACGTGATGATCGAGACGTCGTCACCCTCGCGCTTCACGTCGGCGGAGCCGATCGGGACGAGGAAGTCCAGATCCTCCGACACCTGCTCGCGGACGCGTCGGTAGATCCATTTGTGCTCGAGGAACATCACCGGGTTGTCGTCGCGGATCGCCGACTTCAGCAGGCCCTTCGCGTCCGCGGGGAAAGCGGGACACACGATCTTGATCCCGCCCGAGTACGCGAACCAGGGCTCCGGGTTGATCGAGTGGAAGGACGAGGCGCGGACCATCCCGCCCGAGGGCCCTCGGAGCACCACCGGCAGGGGAACGCCGCTCCGGTAGTGGACGCGGGCGAGCGCCGTCGAGATCTCGTCGAAGCCGCTCGTCATGAAGTCGGCGTACTGGAACTCCGCGACGGGGCGGAACCCCTCCATCGCGGAGCCGATCGCCATGCCGACGATCGTCTCCTCGGCGATCGGCGTGTCCATCACCCGGTCCGCGCCGAACCGGTCGTAGAACCCTTCGGTGACCTTGAACGCGCCGCCGTACACGCCGATGTCCTCACCGAGCATGTAGACGCGCTCGTCGCGCTCCATCTCCTCCCAGAGCGCCTCCGCGATCGCCACGAGGTACGTGGCCTGGCCGTCTTCGGTGCGCTTGCCTCGAGGCTCCGCTCCGTGGCCGGCCGCGCCGGTTTGGACCTCTTGTTCCTTCGGCCGAATGTCTTGCGCCTGTGCCATCACACGGCCTCCGCCATCACGAGGCCTCCGCCATCACGAGGCCTCGGTCCCGCCGCCGCGGCCCGGCTCGCTCGTCCAGTAGCCGTCCTCGACCCACAGACCCTTCGAGAAGTCCTCGGGCTCGGGGAACGGCGAGGACTGCGCGAACTCGTAGCCCTCCTCGAACTCCTTCTCGATCCGCCCCTGGATGTCGGCGACCTCCTGGTCGTCGACGACACCGTCCGACAGGAGCCGCTCCTCCAAGATCTTGACCGGGTCTTTGTCGCGCATGTACTCCTCGAGGAGCTCCTTGGGGACGTACCTCGCCGGATCGTGGCCCGCGTGGCCTTTCCAGCGGAGGGAGACCGATTCGATCAGGCTCGGACCGCCGCCGCCGCGCGCGCGCTCGACCGCCTCGCGCGCGGCAGCCTCCACCGCGAGCACGTCCGCACCGTCGACCCGCACGCCCGGCATCCCGTACGCCGCGGCGCGCTCCGCGATCGTGGGGACGGAGAACTCGAGCTCGTTCGGCGCGGAGTACGCGTAGAGGTTGTTGTTCACGACCCACACCACGGGGAGCTGCGCGATCGCCGACATGTTGAGCGACTCGTGCCAGCGCCCGTTCGATGTGGATCCGTCGCCGCAGATCGCCATCGCGACGTGGGGCTCACCGCGCCGCTTGTAGGCGAGCGCCGCCCCGCACGCCACGGGGTAGGCGATCGGCAGATGCGACATCACGGTCCACGTCTTGTTCCCGTACCAGTCCCCGATATGGCTGTTCCCGTCGCGACCACGCGTGTAGCCGTCGATCCGGCCCCAGTACTGCGCCATGATGCGCTTCAGGTCGAGGCCCTTCGCGATCTGCGCGGACAGGTCGCGATGCGTGGGGAAGAGCGAGTCCTCGGGCCCGAGGGGGAGGACGACCCCGATGTGCGTCCCTTCCTGCCCTCGGCCGGAGTAGATCGCTCCAGGCAGCCTGCCCTGGCGGTACAGGGATTCCATCCGCTCGTCGAAGTAGCGACAGAGCTTCACGAGGTACAGGGCCCGCTTCAGCTCGTCGTCCGAGAGCCGCGGGTCGGTGTCCTTGCGCTGACGGGTCTGGGTCGTCGCCACGAGGCTCCTCAGACGGTGTGGAGCGGCTTGCCAGCGAGCGCCAGGTGGGCTTCGCCGATCGCCTCGGACAGGGACGGGTGCGGATGGATCAGCGCGGCGACCTCCGCGGGGACCGCCTCCCAGTTCGTGATCAGCATCGCCTCCGCGATCAGATCGGTGACGTGGGGGCCGATCATGTGGACGCCCAGGACGGGCCCGCCGCCCTGCTCGCTCACGACCTTCACGAAGCCACCCTCGCCGAGCATGTTCGCCTTGCCGATCCCCCGGAAGTCAAGGTGCTCCGTCGCGAGCTTGATACCCCGATCTTTGGCCTGCGCGGCCGTCAGGCCGACGCTCGCGATCTCTGGAGTGCAGTAGGTGACGCGCGGGATGTTCACGTAGTCGATGTCCGGGACGGTCTCGCCGGCGATGCGCTCGGACACGGCGTAGCCCTCCGTGAAGGCCACGTGCGCGAGCTGGAGCGGCGTGTTGGCGACGTCGCCGACGGCCCAGACGTGCTCGACGTTCGTCCGCAGTTGGCCGTCCACGTTCACGAAGCCCTTTTCGTGCACCGCGACCCCGGCCTCCTCGAGCCCGAGCCCTTCGGTCACCGGTCCTCGACCGATCGCCACGAGACAGATGTCGGCGGTGACCCGCTCGGCCTTCCCGTCGGCTTCGAACGTCACGTCGACGGCCTCGCCCGTATCGGCGATCTCCTTCACCGACGCGCCGGACGACGCCTTGATGCCACGGCGCCGGAACGCCTTGGCGATCTCCGCGGACACGTCCTCGTCCTCGAGTGGCGCAAGGCTGGGCAGGGCCTCCAGGAGCGTGACCTCCGCGCCCAGCGATCGATAGAGGGAGGCGAACTCCAGTCCGACGGCGCCCGCCCCGATCACGACGGCGGAGCCGGGGATCCGGTCGTACCGGAGCGCCTCATCACTCGTGATGACGCGATCGGTGACCTCCACACCGGGGAGCAGTCGTGGCGCCGAACCGGTGGCGATCACGACGTCGGTGGCGTCGACCCGCTGCCCCTCGACCTCGAGCGCCGGCCCCGGGAGCAGTTTCGCGGTTCCGTGCAGGACGGTGATGCCGCGGGTCTTGATCAGTCCCGTGACGCCTTTGACGAGCTTGTCCACGATCTTGTCCTCGAACGCCCGGACCGCGGACCAGTCGGGGTCGCCCGACGCCTTGATGCCCCACTCCTGCGCGCGGTTCACGGTGTCCATCACGGCAGCTGACTGGAGCAATGCCTTCGTGGGGATGCAGCCGCGGAGGAGACAGGTGCCACCCAGTCGGTCGTGGCGCTCGACGAGGGCAACGCGTTTGCCCAGCTGTGCCGCCCGCAGGGCCGTCGAATAGCCACCGGTGCCGGCGCCGACCACAAGTACGTCGTACGCGTCCGCCATCGAGCATCGAGTCTACTCGGCATCCTCTGGACGGCATCCCGCAGTATCCGTGCGGCCGATACCATGCCGTTTCGATGGCGCACCCGAGGCCCGCCGATCCGGCCGACGAAGCCCAGGCCGTCTCCGACGAGTTCAAACGGACGACGTTGGAGGCCGAGCATCTTCGCCTCGGCGCGAAGATGGCCCCCTTCGCGGGATGGCAGATGCCGATCGAGTACGAGGGCGCGCTCGCGGAGCATCGAGCCGTGCGATCGCACGTCGGATTGTTCGACCTCACGCATCTCGGCAAGGTCGAGGTGGTGGGCGCCGGCGCCTTGGGCATGCTCCAGGGGCTGGTGACGACCGATCTCTCCCGCGCGCGCGTGGGCGAGGCGCTCTACAACCTCGTGTTGAACGAAGGCGGAGGCGTGATCGAGGATCTGATCGTCTATCGCCTCGGAGAGGAGCGCTACTTCGTGGTGCCGAACGCCTCCAACGCGCCCCGCGTGCTCCGGATGCTCGAAGAAGAGAGGGCCGACGAGCCCCTCCACCTGATGTACCACCAGGACTGGTGCTTCCTCGCGGTCCAGGGTCCCGATGCGATGAGCGCGATCGCCTCGACGTTCCCGGCGGCTCCCGATCTCGCCTTCATGCGATGCATGGAGACCGAGTACCACCGCCGGCCGGTGATCGTGACGCGCTCCGGCTACACCGGGGAGGTGGGGTTCGAGCTGTTCACGTATCAGGACGTCGCCGAGCAGCTGTGGGACGAGCTGCTCGGCTCGGTCCGCACGCTCGGAGGCGGCCCCTGTGGACTCGCCTCCCGCGACATCCTCCGGCTCGAGATGGGATACCCGCTCTACGGCCAGGACCTCTTCGAGGCATCGACGGCGTTCGAGGCGGGGCTCGGCTGGGCCGTCGCCATGGGCAAGGGGGACTTCCGCGGGCGCGCCGCGCTCCAGCGGCAGCAGGAGGAGGGACTCCCGAGCCGGTTGCGCGGTCTGCGGATGCACGAGCGCCGACACATCCCCAGGGCGCACTACCCGGTGTTCGTGGGCGATCAACTGGTGGGGGAGGTCACGAGCGGGACGTTCTCACCCACGCTCGGCACGGGGATCGCGCTCGCGTACCTCTGGCCGGGCGACGTCGTTGAGCTCGGTCAAGAGGTCGAGGTGGATATCCGAGGAAGGCGAGGTGCGGCCACCGTGGTGCAACCGCCGTTCGTGGAGCGAAGCCCGCGCTAACGGCCTCCGAAGAATCGCTAGGCCGACTGCGCGGGGGGAGCCATGGCGACGAAGTCCTGGATGGCGTCGTCACCGAAGCGGGTTCGCCGCATCAGCTCCTCGAGGAGGTTCTTCGCACCTCGCCGCTGGTTGACGACGGCCACCACCACGTAGAGGCCGCTGCTCGGGATCCCCACGCGATGGACGGGGCCGAATCCCGGCGCGGCGACGAAGTAGGCGAACCGCGTCGCCCTGGCGCCGCCGTGGCACACGCCCGCTCCCTCCGCCATGAAGTGCCCAGGGGAATAGCTGTCCAGATCGAAGGTCGGACGACGGTCGAGATACACGTGACGCGAGCCCCGGCAGTTCGCGGAGGTGGTCAGCCGGGAGAGCAGGGGACCGTTCGCCGCGAGGTAGTAGAAGTCGGACGGGACACCCACGCGCGTGGCATCGACCCACGTGGCCGACATCCCCACGGTCCTCCCGTCGACGTCCGACCAACGTCCCTGCCGGGGCGACGCCACGAACCCTCCCCGGATCCCCGATGTCGGATCGACGAGTGTGGCCTCCCACCGGTCGGGCACGATCCCTTGGACCTGGCCTGCCGTCACGAGGTTGAACGGGGTCGGTGACGGCGTGACGAGGAGTTCCTGGAGCGGTGTGGTCGTGGGGGACGCGGGGGTGCATGCGGACATCGCGACGACGACCCCGATCCCGAGGAGGCTTCTGCGCACCCGCACCTGATCCTCGAGCCAGGATACTTCCCAGCACCTCCGTAGGTCCAACGGGGGGCGGTGATTCAGGCGACGTGCGCCGGAGGGGCCTCGATCCGTTCGCCCCGGCGATGGGGGATGCAGAAGGAGGCTCGGGTACCGCCGCCGGGCAAGGGATCGACCCACATCACGCCCCCGTGCTCGACCACGAGCTGCCGGGCGAGATGCAGCCCGGTCCCGACCCCTGACTTCTCCTTGTGGAGCACGCCCTCCCCCGTGGAGAAGGGCTGCTCGAAGGCTCGAGCCGCGACCGCTCGGTCCAGGCCCTCGCCTCGGTCGGTCACCATCACGGTCACGCCCTCTGCGAGGTCCCGCGCGACGAGCTCGACTGCACGACCGAACGGGGAGTAGCGGCACGCGTTGTCGAGGAGCTCCCGGACCACCGACCCGAGGCGAGGCCCGTCCGCGATGCAGAGTAGGCCGTCGGACACCTTCGCCGCGATCGGGATCCCCGGGTAGCGCATCCGGACCTCGTCGATCGCGTGGCGGACGAGCGGGGCGAGATCCGTCTCGACCAGGCTCAGCTCGAACGTTCCGCGCTCGAGTTCGGACAGGGTGATCAGCTCGTCCACGATCCCCATCAGCTTGTCGAGCGACGCCGTGAGCTGACCGAGGAACTCGTTGCGCTCCTCGTCGGGGACGGCCGGGTTCTTCAAGACGTAGCCGATGCCCTTCGCTACGGTGACCGGCGTCCGGAGTTCGTGGGAGATGTTCGCGAGGAAGTCGGCCTTCGCCGTGGACCCCTGGGCGACGTCGTGGCGGAGGGCGACGAGCTCCGTCTCCAGCTCGTGAGAACGGCTGACCGCGCGCGCGAGCTCGGTCGAGAGCAGCCCGGCCACCTGCCCGGACAGCGTGACCGCGCCGGTGGAGGCCGCGCGGATGGCTCTGAGGGAGTCCTCGACGGGGTCTTCCTTCAGCACGTAGCCCGATGCACCGGCGGCGAGGACCTCGGTCACGCGGACCGGGTCACGGACAACGGTGTGGGCCACGAACCGGGAGGCGGGGGAGGAGGCGAGGAATCGCTTCACCAGCTCGGCGCCGCCCAGCCCCTCGAGCGTGAGCTCGGACACGATCACGTCCGGCCGCGACCGGACCGCGGCTTCCACGCCCCGGAAGGCATCGGTCGTGACCTCGACCTCCAGGTCGTGCTCCCGCAGCAGGTGGTACTGGAAGCGAGCGACCTCGTCGGGCGTGTCGCAGAGCAGCACGGTGGTGGGCATCTGCTGTTGGTATCGGCGCGTGGGAGGACCGGTTGAGGTCGGCCCTTCAGTGGACGATGCCGGTGCGGATGGCGATCGCCACAGCCTGTGCCCGGTCGTTCGCCCCGAGCTTCTCGAAGATCCGTTCGAGGTGGGTCTTCACCGTGTGGGGCGAGATCCCCAGGTCGCTCGCCACCTGCCTCGTCGTGGCCCCGTCAGCAACCTTCTGGAGGATCTCCCGCTCGCGCTTGGAGAGCGGGGTGGACCTCCCCTCGGTCTCGGCGAGGTGGACCTCCTCGATGAAGGTCTTCGTGAGCTGCGGATGGATCACGGCGTTGCCTTCGACCGCGTTGCGAGCGGCATCGACGAGCGCATCGGGTGACGCGTCCTTGAGCAGATACCCCGACACCCCGGCCTGGATCGCTTCGGAGATGGCTCCACGCGACTCGTCGATCGTGATGAGGATGACCCTCGTCTCCGGAGATGCCTCGCGGATCCGTCGAGTGGCCTCGATCCCGTCCATCCCGGGCATGCGGACGTCCATGAAGACCACATCGGGAGACAGGTCACGGGCCTGATCGATCGCCTCCTGGCCGCTCGCCGCCTCACCGACGACCACCACGGCGTCGTCCGACATCGACAGGGCGGTCCGAAGGCCCTCCCGGGTCACGGGATGGTCGTCGACGATCAACGCTCGGATCCCAGTCATCGGTCGGGTGCGGCCCTCCTTTCGGGTCTCCGGCGGTCTCCGGGGCGCGTCCTGTCGCGTGCCTTGGCGATCGGAGCGGTAGTCTGGTCCTTAGGATAGTTCGTATCTGGACCGAGGTATGTATGCCTGAGCACGAAAGCGCTATATCGCAAGCACACAACACCCCTGAGGGATCGGCCGAGCCGACGGCCGCCACCGCCGTGAGCACCAACGGGGGAGCGCCGTCGGAAGAACAGGTGCTCGAGGCGCTCAAGAGCGTGATCGACCCCGAGCTGGGCATCAACATCGTCGACCTGGGCCTCGTGTACGAGGTCGACGTGGCCGAGGGCGGCGACGTCGATATCCAGTACACGCTCACGACGATGGGGTGTCCGATCGGGCCGCTGATCGAGGATCAGATGCGCGCCTTCCTCGCACCGCTCGACGGGATCGGCGAGGTTCGTCCTGAGATGGTGCTCAGGCCGGCCTGGAATCCCGAGATGATGTCGGAGGAGGCGAAGGCCGCCCTCGGGATGTTCTGACACCTCGAACCGGCGTTGACGCCTGCTGCGGCGTGCGATAGTCGTGGCAGCTGCAGTTTCCGATCCGAGAGGTGGGATCCGAAGGTGGTCCGGACCCGGGCACTGGGCATCGTAGGAGCGATGATCCCGTCGAAGCTGTGCTGTTCGAAGGCCGACGGAGGATCGCTGCGCGCGCGGTCGACGTAGCCGAGGAAGACATCTTGGTGATGCGAGCGGCCGCGAGGTGCGGCCGCTCATGCGTTTCCGGTCCTATCGCGGGGCCGTGGAGAGAAGAGGGGGACAGGCGATGACGGACTACGCGAAGCCCGACGTGCTCGTGACCACCGATTGGCTGGAGGAGCATCTCGACGATCCCGCCGTGCGGCCGATCGAGGTGGACGAGGACACCGCCGCCTACGAGAAGGGCCACGTCCGGGGCGCGGTCGCATGGAACTGGAACACTGACCTGCACACGGACGTCGGTCGTGACTATCGGGACCAGGCCGGGTTCTCCGAGCTGTTGTCGGCGGCCGGCGTCGCCCCCGACACGACGGTCGTCCTCTACGGGGGGAACAACAACTGGTTCGCGGCTTACGCGTACTGGCTCCTGAAGCTCCGTGGGTTCGACAACGTGAAGCTGCTCGACGGCGGTCGCAAGAAGTGGGAGCTGGAGAGTCGTGAGCTCACCCAGGACGCGCCGTCCTACCAGGCCACGGGGTTCTCGATCTCCGGCGCCGAGCGACCGGAGATCCGGGCGCTCCGCGACGAGGTGCTGCAGAAGGCGGGCTCCACGAAGTTCGTGGACGTGCGCTCGCCCGAGGAGTTCCGCGGCGAGAAGATCGCGCCCGACCATCTGCCACAGGAGCAGGCGCAGGTGCCAGGCCACATCACGGGCGCGGCTAACATCCCGTGGGCGAAGGCCGCGAATGAGGACGGGACGTTCAAGTCCGCCGACGAGCTGCGCGAGCTCTACGCCGCAGAGGGGATCACGGGCCAGGGCGAGGTGATCGCGTACTGCCGTATCGGCGAGCGCTCGTCCCACACGTGGTTCGCGCTGCAGGAGCTGCTCGGGTTCGAGAACGTCAAGAACTACGACGGCTCGTGGACCGAGTACGGCTCGCTCGTGGGGGCGCCCGTCGAACTGGGGTAACCGTGGAGGGGAGCGAGCCGGCCGCGACGCGACAGCGGGACGGGGATATGCTCCGCGGGTCATCGAGAGAGGGGAAGAGGCATGGGTTGCTTGTTCGTGATCTTGGGGGCGTTCACACCGCGACTCTTGTTCTTGATCGTCTGGATCGCCCGGCCCGCGTATGTCGACGCGGTGTTCGACACGTTCATCTTCCCGTTGCTCGGGCTCATCTTCCTCCCGTTCACAACCTTGCTGTGGGTGCTCCTCGACGCCCCACCGGTCGGGGTCGAGGGATTCGATTGGTTCTGGATCGTCCTGGCCGTGCTGATGGACCTCAGTCACTACGCCGGGGCGTACACCCAGCGGGGGCGCTACTCGGGGAGCGCGGCTACCGCCTGACTCACCCGGATCCATCCGGCGTGGGGGGCCCCGCGGGGGGGGGGGGGGCAACCGCGGCCGGGGGCCCGCCGGTGGGGGAC
>CBHFMJ010000052.1:0-10243 GCA_965994715.1 uncultured bacterium
TCGAGCCTGAAGTTCCGCCGTCTCGTGGTCGCGCTCGCGGCCGGCATGGTCGTCTTCGGAGTCGTCCAGCTCCGGCACGTCCCGGTCGATCAACTGCCTGAGTTCGGCCCCACGATGGTGGAGGTCCGGACGGAAGCGCTCGGTCTCTCGGCGACCGAGGTCGAGCAGCTGATCACCGTGCCGCTCGAGCAGGACCTGCTGAACGGCGTCGCATTCGTCGACGAGATCCACTCGGAATCCCTGCCGGGGCTCTCCTCGGTCGTCATGATCTTCGAGCCCGGTACGCCCCTCCTCGATGCGCGACAGGTGGTACAGGAGAAGGTCGCCGAGGCCGCCGTCGCGCTCCCCGGGGTGTCCGCACCCCCGCAGATGCTGCAGCCGTATTCCTCCACGAGCCGGGTCCTCACCGTCCGGCTGGCCTCCGACACCCTGACACCGATCGCGATCTCGGAGCTCGCCAAGTGGAACATCGCGCCACGTTTGCTCGGGGTCCAGGGCGTGGCCAACGTCTCGATCTGGGGGTTCCGGGATCGCCAGCTGCAGGTGCTGGTGGACCCGGAGCGCCTGCGGGACGCGGACGTCACCCTCCAGTCGGTCGTGCGCACGACGGGGAACTCCCTGTGGGTCTCCCCACTGACCTTCTTGGAGGCCTCCACCCCCGGAACCGCGGGATTCATCGACACGCCGAACCAGCGGATCGGGATCCGTCACGAGCCTCCGATCAGGACGGCGGACGATCTGGCGCAGGTCCCGGTCGAGGACGACGAGGGCAACGCGGTCATCGTCGATGGGGCACCGGTCCAGCTCGGCGACGTGACGGACCTCGTCGAGGACCACCAGCCGCTGATCGGCGACGCGATCTTCGCCAACGGCGAGACCGGGTTGATGCTGGTCGTCGAGAAGTTCCCGGACGCGAACACCGGTGAGGTGACGGACGGTGTGGAGGAGGCGCTGGACTCGCTCCGACCGGGGCTGTCCGGGCTCGAGGTCGACACCGCCCTCTTCCGCCCGGCTGACTACGTCGACACATCCGCACGGAACGTCGCCGTGGCGCTCGCGATCGGCGGGCTCCTCCTGATCGCGGGGCTGGCCCTGCTTCTGTTCGAGTGGCGCTCGATCGTGATCGCCGCCGCCGCGATCATCTCTTCGTTCGCGGCCGCGGGCGCGATCCTCATCCTCCGCGACGTCACGCTGAACGTGATGATCATCGCCGGCTTGGTGATGGCGCTGGGCATCGTGATCGACGACGCCGTCAATGACGTTCGCGAGATCGCCTCGCGGCTCAAGGGCGGCGGCGAGGACGGGGCCGGAGCCAGCCTGCCTGCCTGGCGATCGGTCCTCGAGGCCTCCGTCGCCGTGCGGAGCTCCCTCCTGTTCGGGACCTTCGTCGCTGTCGCCGCCGTGGTCCCCGGCTTCTTCCTCGACAGACAAGCGGGAGCGTTCCTGCCCCCCATCCTGATCTCGTACCTGGCCGTGATCGGTGTCTCGATGCTGGTCGCGCTGGTCGTCACGCCCAGCCTCGGCTTGATGCTGCTGCCCGGCCGTTCGGAGATGCGCGAGTCCCCGGTGCTCCGCTGGTTCCGGGGCCGACACGGGTCGCTGCTCACTCGGGGTGTCCGCAGACCGCGATGGGCCTACGCGGCGATCGGGGTGGCGCTCGTCATCGGCGTCGCGATGTTCCCGTTCCTGGACCGCTCGGCGAACGTTCGGCTGCGCGAGACCGACCTTCTGATCCGATGGGACGCCGCTCCGGGCACGTCGTTGCCGGCGATGAACGGGTTGACCGCGGACGTCGTCGACCGGCTGGCCGCGCTCGAGGGCGTCGAGCAGGTGGGCGCCCACGTCGGCCGCGCGATCCACTCCGACCAGATCGTGAACATCAACAGCGGAGAGATCTGGCTGACCCTCGATGACTCGGCGGACCACGATGCCGCGGTCGCGTCGATCGAGCAGGTCCTGGCGACCTACCCGGACCTCTCGCACCGCGTGACCACGTACGCGGAGCAGCGGATCACCGATGTGCTCGAAGGCCGCGACCGAGATGTCGTCGTGCGCGTGTACGGCGCGGACAGAGCCACCCTCGAGACGAAGGCCGACGAGATCCGCGGAGCGTTGTCCGGGATCGAAGGCATCGAACGGACACAGGTCGAGGTGGCCCCCACCGAGCCGACGATCGAGGTCGAAGTGGATCTCCTGCGCGCGCAGCAGTTCGGCGTGAAGCCCGGAGACGTCCGCCGAGCCTCGGCGATCCTGCTCTCCGGGCTCGCCGTTGGCAACCTGTTCGAGGAGCAGAAGGTGTTCGACGTGGTCGTGTGGGGAACGCCCGACATCCGCCGGTCGGTCGAGGACGTCGAGCAGCTGCTGATCGATACGCCGACCGGCGAGCGGGTCCGCCTCCATGAGGTGGCCGACGTCCGCGTCGTCGAGAACCCCGCCGTGATCCGTCACGAAGCGGTGTCCAACTACATCGACGTCAGTGCCGACATCGCGGGCGGTGACACCGACGGGGTGCTGGAGGACGTCCGGAGCGCGGTCGCGGCTGTGGAGTTCCCCCTCGAGCACCACGCGGAGATCAGGGGCGCCGCCGTGAACGTCGTGGATTCGGGGGCCACGGTCCTCGCCGTCTCGCTCACGGCTGCCCTCGCGATCTTCCTCCTCCTCCAGGCCGCGTTCACCAGCTGGCGGCTCGCGATCTTGGTCCTCGCGACCCTTCCCATCGCGCTCGTCGGCGGGCTCGTGGCCGCCGCGATCGGTGGGGGGACCATCGGCCTCGGCGCCTTCGCGGGTCTCCTCGCGGTCCTGGGGATGACCGCACGCAGCGGCATCCAGATGGTGCGGCACTACCAGCACCTCGAGCTCGAGGAGGGCGAGACGTTCGGCGACGAGTTGGTGCTCCGCGGCACCGAGGAGCGCCTGCAACAGTCGGTCGTGCCGGTCATCGTCACGATCCTCGCGCTGGTGCCGATCATCGTGGCCGGCGACGTCGCCGGGCTCGAGATCGCGAGGCCGATGGCGGTCGTGATGATCGGCGGGTTCCTCACCTCCGCGCTCCTCACCCTGTTCGTGTTGCCACCGCTCTACCGGATGCACGGGTTCGTCACCGAGCGTGACACCGTCGCGGAAGACCTGGTGGTCCTGCCGGAGCCGGAGCTCGACGTCGAACCAGTGGCCGGGAGCTGAGGGGAGGATCGATGCATCGTCGTCGATGGACGGTCGCGATCCCGATCTGCGCGATCCTCTTCCTCCCCGGTTGCCGGGACCTCGCGGCGGAGGAAGTCGAGGTGGGGTACGAACCCGCGACCGTCGAGGAGATCAAGGGATCGGATCTGTCCCGGGTGGTCCTCGAGGAGGACGCGGCCCGGCGGATCGGGCTCGACACGGTCCCGACGACGGGCCGTGACGGTCGGACGGTGGTGCCGGAATCTGCGGTCTGGGTGGACGTGAACGGGGACGAGTGGGTCTACACGAACCCGGAGGCCCTGGTCTTCGTCCGAGCCCAGGTCGTCGTCGAACGGTACGACGACGGCTTGGCGTACCTGTCGGATGGGCCGGCGCCTGGCACCGAGGTCGCATCGGTCGGCGTGGCTGAGTTGATCGGCTCCGAGTTCGGGATCTGACGAGACCATGAGCGCGAAAGGACGGACGGAGCGATGCTTCGCTGGATCGTAGGCTCGAGCCTGAGGTTCCGATACATCATCGCGGCCGCTGCCGCTGCCCTGATGTTCTTCGGCGTCCAACAACTTCGGCACATGCCGGTGGATGTGTTCCCGGAGTTCGCTCCCCCGCGGGTCGAGATCCAGACCCTCGCCCTCGGACTCTCCGGAACCGAGATCGAGAACCTCGTGACCGTCCCGCTGGAGCAGGCGCTCAACGGCGTCCCCGAGCTCGACGCGATCCGCTCGAAGTCGGTCGAGCAGCTCTCGCAGATCGAGATGATCTTCGAGCGCGGAGCGGACCTGCTGACGGCCCGTCAACTGGTGGCGGAACGGATCGCCGCCGTCTCGCCCACGCTGCCGCGGTGGGCAGCCCCGCCGGTGATCATCCAGCCCCTCTCCGCGACGAGCCGCGTGATGAAGATCGGGATGACCTCCGACGAGTACGACCTGGTGGACCTGTCGATGACGGCCTACTGGAAGGTCCGTGCCAGGCTCCTCCGCGTCCCGGGTGTCGCGAACGTCCTGATCTGGGGCGAGCGGATCAAGATGCCGTCGGTGGAGGTCGACCCCGACCTCCTCCGGGAGCACGGGCTCACCCTCGAAGAGGTCATGACCGTCACCTCGGATGCGGTCGACTCGGGCCTGCTGCGGTTCTCCGAGGGAGGCTTCATCGGCACGGGCGGGTTCCTGGACACGCCCGCGAACCGCTTGCAGGTTCGCCACACGATCCCGATCCTCACCGGTGAGCAGCTCGCCCGGGTCCCGATCGTCAAGCGCGGCGGCGACGTGATCCGCTTGGGCGACGTGGCCGACGTCGTGATCGACACACCGCCGTTGATGGGTGACGGGGTCATCAACGACCGTCCCGGCCTGCTGCTCGTCGTGCAGAAGCTGCCGTGGGCGAACACCGCGGACGTCACGACCGGCCTCGACGCGGCGATCGCCGACCTCCAGCCCGCCCTTCCCGACATCACGCTCGATCCGACGATCTTCCGTCCCGCGACGTTCATCGAGAACGCGATCGACAACCTCAGCGAGGCGATGATCATCGGGGCCCTCCTGATGATCCTGATGCTGGGAGCGTTCCTCTACGAGTGGCGGACGGCCCTGATCAGCGTGACGGCGATCCCGTTGTCTCTGATCGGCGCGGGACTCGTGCTCGCATGGATGGACGTGACGGTCAACACGATGGTGCTGGCCGGCCTGGTGATCGCCCTCGGCGACATCGTCGACGACGCGATCATCGATATCGAGAACGTGGTGCGTCGGCTGCGGGAACATCGAGCGGAGGGAGGCTCGAAGTCCACGGCGAAAGTGATCCTCGAGGCGTCACTCGAGGTGCGCAGCGCGATCGTCTACGCCACCCTGATCGAAGTGGTCGCGATCGTGCCGATCTTCGCGCTGGAGGGCCTGTCGGGTGCCTTCTTCCGGCCGCTCGCGGGCGCCTACGCGCTGGCCCTCCTCGTGTCGATGGTGATCGCCCTCACCGTGACACCGGCGATGAGCCTGATCTTCTTCCGGAGCGGCAAGTCCCTGCAGCATCGCGTTTCGCCGCTCGTCCCGCCGCTCCAGCGCGGGTACGAGTTCCTCCTCGCGAAGATCATCTATCGGCCACGCCGCTCGTACGTCGCGGTGGGTGTGACGGCGATGCTGGGCATCGGGCTCCTGCCCCTGCTCGGGCAGGATCTGCTGCCCTCGTTCAAGGAGCGGGACTTCCTGATGCACTGGCTCGGCAAGCCCGGCGTGTCGCGTCCGGAGGAGGTGCGTACGACGATGCTCGTCAACCGCGAGCTCCTCGAGATCCCGGGGGTGCGCAACGCCGGATCGCACATCGGCCAGGCGCTGAACTCCGACGAGCCGTACGGCATCTACTTCGGCGAGAACTGGGTGAGCGTGGACCCCTCCGTCGACTACGACGCGACCCTGAAGAAGATCCAGGACACGGTCGCGGCCTACCCGGGCATCTTCCGAGACGTACAGACGTATCTGAAGGAGCGGATCCGCGAGGTCCTCACGGGATCGAGCGACGCGATCGTGATCCGGATCTTCGGAGAAGACCTCGCGGTGCTCCAGGAGAAGGCACACGAGATCGAAGAGATCCTCGGAGAGATCCCGGGCGTGGTCGATCCCTTCGTGGACACCGTCGAAGACATCCCGCAGATCCAGATCGAAGTCGATCTGGAGACCGCGCGTCAGCACGGGTTGAAGCCCGGCGACGTCCGGCGCTCCGCTTCGACCCTGATCATGGGTGAGGAGGTCGGCGACCTCTTCCGCAACGGGCAAACCTACGACGTGAACGTGTGGAGCACTCCCGAGACGCGAGAGAACCTGACCGACATCGAGAACCTGCTGATCGACACGCCGAGCGGAGAGTACGTCCGTCTCAAGGACGTCGCGGCCATCGAGATCCAGCCGACCCCGAACGACATCCACCACGAGGGGCTCTTCCGGAGCATCGACGTGAGCGCGAACGTGCGCGACCGAGACCTCGGCTCGGTGGTCGGCGACCTCGAACGCCGTCTCGAAGACGTCGAGTGGCCGCTCGGGTACCACTCGGAATTGCTCGGCGAGTACGCGGAGCGTCAGGCGGCGTCGGGGCGCATGCGGCTGTTCGCGATCATCGCTGCTCTCGGGGTCTTCCTGCTCCTGCAGGCCTCCTTCGCGAGCTGGCGGCTCGCGACCCTCTCCTTCCTGACGCTCCCCGTCGCCCTGATCGGCGGGGTGATCGCCGCCTATCTCGGCGGAGGGATCATCTCCCTGGGATCGCTGGTGGGCTTCTTCACGGTCCTCGGGATCGTCGCGAGGAACGGGATCATGCTGATCAGCCACTACCAGCACCTCGAGCGCTTCGAAGGTGTCGCCTTCGGACCGGCGCTCATCATCCGGGGGGCGCGCGAACGGGTGGTCCCGATCCTGATGACCGTGCTCACGACCGGACTCGTGCTCGTGCCGCTGATCCTGGCGGGTCAGATACCCGGCAACGAGATCGAGCACCCGATGGCGGTCGTCATCTTCGGTGGCCTCATCACGGCGACGCTGCTGAACCTGTTCGTCGTGCCGGCGTTGTACCTCCGCTTCGGGAAGCGCTCCGAGGCAGCGGTCCCGATCCCTGCGGTTCCATGATCGTCGATCGAACCAGGGCAAGGATCAACATCCTCGTCCTGGTTGGGGGCTTGCTCGCCTCGATGGCGTCGTGTGAGGGCACGACCTCAGATGAGAACGACGGGACCAGCACGACTGCGACCACGCCTTCGCTTGAGCCATCCAACCTACAGGCTGCCGGGGATCCTCCGTATCCCATCGATGGGAACGGGTTCGATCCCGCGAACTTCGGGCCTGATTCCGCCGACGTCGACAACACCTACTTTCCGCTGGTTCCCGGTACCCAGTTCTCCTACGAAGGATCATCGATCGGGGACGAGGGCGAGCGCATCGAACACCGCGTTGTGTTCACGGTCACGGGGCTCACCAAAGAGATCGCCGGAGTCCGTGCGGTGGTGGGATGGGACCGGGACTTCGAGGAAGGATCCCTCGTCGAGAAGGAACTCATCTTCTTCGCGCAGGATCTCGACGGCAACGTCTGGCACCTCGGCCAGTACGCCGAACTGTACGACGGTGATCAGTTCGAGGGCGCCGCCCCGTGGCTCGTGGGGTACGTGGACGGTGCATCCGCCGGCATCGCGATGCCTGTGGAGCATCAGGAAGGCGATCCGGAATACTCACAAGGTTATGCGCCACCCCCGTATTTCTGGGACGACTACGGTCGGGTCTTCAAGACGGCTCAGAGGACATGCGTGCCCGCAGGATGCTATGACGACGTGCTCGTGACCGAGGAATTCGAGCCCTCGAAGCCAGGGGCCTACCAGTTGAAGTTCTATGCCCCCGACCTTGGCTACGTCCGCGTCGGATGGCGAGGAGCGAAGGAACGGGAGCGGGAGGTCCTAGTCCTCACCGAGGTCCGGCAGCTCGATGCTGGCGAGATGGATGAGGTACACACCGAAGCCTTCGCGATGCAGGATCGCGGGAACGTCTACGGGATGACGGCTCCACTCGAAGTCCGGACCTAGGATCTAGGGGCGGGCGCCGATTTCAGCCGCGATTCAGCGTCGGGTGGCTAGGGTCACCGCGATGAGTTCGGGAACACACGCACGCGTTATCGCTGTATGCATCGCCCTCGTGCCGGTGGCAGCGTGCGGACGCTTTTCGGGCTTCGAGAACCTGGCAAGCACCGCCGCGTGCGATCCCGCATCAGGCAACTTCTCGATCGATATCGACAATCCGTTCTTTCCGCTCCCCGTCGGCCACCAGGTGGTTCTCGAAGGCGAGGAAGGATCGACGCACCTCCTCGTCCGGATCACGTCGCTGGACGAAACCGAGGTCGTCGCTGGTGTCGAGACCCGGGTGGTGGAGGAATTCGAGTCCAAGGATGGGACGGTCGTCGAGATCTCTCGCAACTTCTTCGCTCAGGCGGCGGACGGGACGCTCTGCTATTTCGGCGAAGACGTTGACATCTTCGACAGTGGAGGCATCGTCACGTCGCACTCCGGCGAGTGGAGGGCGGGCGAGGGAGAGAATCAACCCGGGATCTTCATGCCACCCTCTCTCGAGGTCGGACTTGCCTTCCAGCAGGAGATCGCGCCTGGCGTCGCAGAGGATCAGGCGAGTGTCGTCGCGATCGGTGAATCGACGGACGTCCCGGCCGGGACCTTCGACGACACCGTGACGATGGAGGATGGCAGTCCGTTGGACGGCGGCACCGGGACGAAGGTCTACGCGCGAGGGATCGGCTTGATCGTCGATGGACCGGCGCGACTCACGCGCTACTCGGCATCGTCCTGAACGGTATTCAAGGACATCTGCTCTTCGAGCCAGCTACGCGCTGGCTACGATCCGGTCGGATGAGCCGGAGCCAGCGTCGACGAGCCTCGACAGCAGTGGCACCAGGAGGCGGCGATCCCCGCTGGTCCCCGTTCGATCGGAATGCTCCGGGAACGAGGCGATGGGGATCTCCACCCGCCCGCGGACCCGTCCGGAGTGCCAGTCGACCCCGTTCGAAGCACCAGCCATGAGCGCTCGGATCGTGTGCGTGAGGTGCGAGGCGGTCTTGTAGGAGATCCCGAGCGTTCGTTGGAGCCGATACGACGTGATGTCGTCCGCCGAGGCCATCAGGTAGACCGCCAGGAGCCACTTCCAGAGCGGGAGGTGCGAGGCATGCAGGATCGTACCGGCCCGAACGCTGAACTGGTACCCGCAGCTGCCGCACTCGAATTGGGCTCGCTCCTCGATCCGGCAGATCCTCCGGCTGTCATCGCAGCGCGGGCAGCGAACGCCGTGGGGCCAGCGCAGTCGCTCGAGGAAGAGCCTGCACCGGAGCTCGGTGTCGGACGGAACCGCGAAAGCGATCGGCGAGGTGCCCCGGAAGGAGGACGTCGCCCGCTGCGCCGCTTCGGCCGTTGGTTCTGAGAAGAGCAACCGGATGATCTGCTGAGAGGTCAGCCGGGTGATCTCCTCGGGGAACACCCGTCGAGAACTCCCGGTCGTCACGTCCGACATGAGCTGTCCCATATCGATCGAGGCTATCCGGCCACCCCTGAACGTTCGCTGAACGTGCGCGATTCAGTCGGGTTGTGCCGGTAGATCGACCTCGAACCGAGTGCCTCCGAGGTCGTTGTCGAGGATCCGAACCGAACCGCCGTGGAACGTCGCGACTTCTCGGACGATCGCCAATCCGAGCCCGCTCCCCCCGGAGTCTCGATCTCGCGCGTCATCGAGGCGGACGAACCGTTGGAAGATGTGCTCTCGCTCGGCCGGATCGACGCCGATCCCGTCGTCGTCGACGCAGAGGATCGTGCGCCCGTCGACCTCCCGAAGCGAGAGACGGACCGCACCTCGAGCGTGTCGGGAGGCGTTGTCGGTGAGGTTCCGGATGAGCCGTTCGAGCTGCTCCGCGTCTCCGATGACCCGTCCTGCGGAGACAGAGCGGACGTCGACCTTCAGGTCGGTGGTCGCGCGGAGCCGGGCAGCCTCCTCCAGGAGCAGATCGTCGAGATCGACGGCTCCCGTCGGGTGGGGGATCGTTCCCTCGTCGATCCTCGTGAGCAAGAGGAGGTCCTCGACGAGCCGCTGGAGTCGCGCATCCTCCTCGAGCACCACCTCCGCCAACTCACCGACGGCCGTCCGCTCCGGATGGGCCAGGGCGACTTCCGCGAACTGACGGATCGCGGCGACCGGCGATCGGAGCTCATGGGAAGCGTCCGAGACGAAACGACGCGCCCGGTGCTGGCCGGCCTCCAGCCGCTCGAGCATCCGGTTCATCGTGCCCGCGAGCCGGGAGATCTCATCATCGCCCGGAGGATCGGGAACCCTCCGATGGAGGTCGCGGGTCGAGATCGCGTCCACCTCGGCTCTGATCGCATCGACGGGGGACAGGGCTCTCGCCGTCACGAACCAGGTGACCAGCCCCACGACGAACAAGAGGAGCGGCATGATGATGACGAGCGCGATCGTGAGCGTGGAGCGACCTTCCTCGACGGTCTCGAGGTTCCGTCCGACGATCACGCTGTCGATGTCCCCCGCTCCCTCGACGT
>CBHFMJ010000053.1:0-10160 GCA_965994715.1 uncultured bacterium
CAGGAACGACCTGGTCCGAACGTGGCGGATCCCGGCCGACTGGAACCAACGGACCCACTCCTCGATCGGAAGATCAGTCACGAATCGAGAGATGTTCGGTCCGAGGAACGCCGTGGTGCGCGCCCACGCGGGCGAGACCGCGGTGCCGACGAGCCGCATCACTACGCGGGTCTGGACCCACCAGCCGAGGCGAGCGAGCGGAGCCTCCGGGACGGAGAACTCGAGCATCGCGATCGAGCCGCCCGCCCGCAGCACCCGCGCCAGCTCGTGCACGGTTGCCCCGGGGTCGTCCACGTAGCGCAACAGGTAGGTGAAGGTCACGGAGTCGAACGTCCCGTCCCTGAACGGGAGCCGCTCCGCCTGGCCGAGCACCGGTCGGATCCGGCCGTCGAGGCCGGCTAGCCGGTTGGGCTCGCCCCCCGCGCGGAGCATCGGCTCGCTCTGATCGAGGGCCACGACGTGAACGTTCCGGCCCGCGGCGAGCGCGCGCGACACCAGCTGCGTCCCGGCGGCGACGTCGAGGACGCGACCGCCGGGCACCGCGTTCGACCTCGACACGAGGAACCGGCGCCACCGAGCATCCTGGCCGAACGACAGCAGCGCCCCCATCCGCTCGTACTGCGGAGCGATGCCCGCGAAGAGCCGCCTCGCGAACCGGGTGCGTTCGACGGACAACCGACGCCGCCTACGGGGATCCGAGGAAGGAGGGGACGTCCGCGAACGACTCGAGGACGTGATCCGGCCGCCCGTCGTCACGTGCCTCATCTCCGGCCCGGTACTTCCCCGTGCGGACCAGGATGCCGGTGAGGCCTGCCGCCTGCGCGCCCAGGATGTCGTTCACGATGTCGTCGCCGACCATCGCGGCTCGGTCGGCCTCCACACCGAGCATCGCGAGCCCCGCGTCGAAGTACGTCTTCTCCGGCTTCCCACAGATCGCCGCTCGCGTCTCCGCGGCCTCCTCGAGTCCGGCGAGGTAGGCCCCGCCGTCCAGCTCCCAGCCTTCCGCGGTCTTCCAGTACAGGTTCCGATGCATCCCAACGAGTGTCGCGCCGTCCATCAACCGACGGAAGATGCGGTTCATCGTGTCGTACGTGAAGTCGTCGCACGCGCCGCCGATCACGATCACATCGGCATCGTCGACGTCCACCAGGTCGATCCCGACGAGGTCGGCCGTCGCGTCCCCATCGGACAGGACGAAGACCGAGGCACCGGGGTGGGCCGTTCGCACATGCTCCGCCGTCGCGACCACCGCAGTCACGATCTCGTCGTCCGCGACGTCGAAGCCAGCGTCTCGCAGCGTCGCCGCCAGTTCCGCGCGGCTCTTCGTGGTGGTGTTCGTGATCAGCCGGAACGGCACCTTCTCGTCACGGAGCCGGGCCAGCGCATCCACCGCTCCCGGGAGCGCCTCCCACGAGGTCGCGAGCACGCCGTCGATATCGAGCAGCAACCCGTCGAACGTCACGGACAGGAGTCTGCCATCACGGGCGGATCCCCAGCGAACGCCCGAGTTCGGGCTCGACCGGATCATCGAGCCGGCGCCCGCGCCGCCACGACTGGTACGGAGCGATGTAGCGGAACCTCGCCGGAAGCAACGGCCGGCCGGCCCGCATCACGGCGAAGGTGGCGCGACGGATCGCTCGCTCCCCCGTCCGGTGCGGGAGCTGATAGCCGGCGCGGATCTCGGCGGGCAGTGTTCCGAAGGCGAGCGAAGCCACCATGCGAAGGACGGGTCGCCACTGGGCGTCGGCCGGCGGATCCAGGAAGAGGCCAGCGACGCTCCTCGCCGCGTCCGACACGATGAGCTCCCCGGAGCGAACCGTGTCTGCGACGTATTCCTCCAACTCGCGCACCGTCGGCGGGATCAGGTCCCGGGGGAGCCGGACCAGCTGGGCCGCCAGCATCTGCTCCTCGTGGAACCGCTGTCTCCCGCGATCGTCGAGCCGGCCGACCGTGAGCCGTTCGAACAGGAGGGCGCTTTCGACCAGACAGGCGTGCACCCAGAGCAGGAGGGCCGGATCGGTCGCGTCGTACCGGCGTCCCGACACCGGATCGATCCCGTTGATCCGCTCGTGCACTACGTTGATGCGATCCGCCGCGGCGTGCGCTTCCTCTTTGGTACCGAAGGTGAGGGCGTACTGGAGGACGAGCGTCCTCTGCAGTCGCTTCCATGGATTCCGCTCGTACATGCCTGTCTGATTCGCGCCGGCGATCACCGACGGATGGGCCGCCTGCATGAGCATCGCCCTCGCGCCGCCGAACAGGACCGTGACCTCGCGATGCACCTGCCAGGAGACGCTCCGCGGCCCGAAGTACCCCTCGTCCCGATCCATCTGCCAAGGGTAGCGCGGCTCACCGGCTGGACTCCCCCCGAGGCTCGTGGAACGATTGGCCGAGCACCCGACCGAGTCGGAGACTTCCCCACGTGATGCTGGTTCTGATCGTGATCGGCTTGGCCGTCTGCGTCGGGTTCGCCGCCGGCGGCAGCCTCCGACACTTCGAGCGCTTCCGGGTGCATTGGTGGGGGGTCGCGCTCGCTGGACTCGTTCTCCAGGGTGTCCCGCTCACGAGCGGTGTCAGCCGCCCCATCGGCACCGTGTCGCTCCTGGGGTCCTACGTCTTGCTGGGGTCCTTCGCCTGGGTCAATCGGAGGCTGCCGGCCGTGTGGCTCGTGATGGTCGGCCTCGCCCTCAACTTCGTGGTCATCGGCGTGAACAACGGGATGCCGGTGAGCGCAGGTGCACTCGAGGTCGCCGGCGCGAGCGCCGAGGGTCTTGCCGACGGAGGCACGCTCAAGCACCACATCATGGGCCCCGGCGACACGCTGACGCCGCTCGGCGACGTGATAGGGATCCCACCACCCATCGGCGTGGTGATCTCGATCGGCGACGTGATCCTCTATGCCGGAGTCGCGATCCTCGTGGTCGCCGTCATGCTCGGACGGTCGGGTGAGAATCGGAGGCCGCCGGCTCGCTGGTTCCAGGGATATCGGGGGAAGCATCTCCGTCCCCGTCCGCGGTTCTCCCGTCTGTAGTTCCGGTGGGGAGCCGCTTGGCGCCACCGCTCCTCCCGTCCTCGGGATCCGAGGGAGCCTTGGGAGCCTGGAGGGCCGGGGGGGGCTCGTCCTGCAGGAGCGACTTGGGGAACCTGACGGTGATCGTCGTTCCCTGACCCGGCATGCTCTCCACCTCGAAGCGACCACCACCGACCTGTGCGCGCTCGCGCATCATCGCCATCCCGAAGTGCCCTTCCGGACCCGGCGCCTCTGTGTCGAAACCCACTCCGTTGTCCCTCAGGCTGAGGACGATGTCGGCGTCCTCCTCACGCACACCGATCCACACGTCTCTCGGTTGCGCGTGCTTCATCGCGTTCATCACGCCTTCCCGCGCGATGTGGAACACGAGCAACGCGATCGGCGCCGGCAGCTGGATGTCCGCGACATCGCGGTGGAAACGGATCGATGAATCCCGACCGACCTCGTCGGTGAACGACTCAAGGGCTTCAGCCAGACCCTTCGCGCCGAGCGGGGATCTGTGGAGGTCTCGGATCAGGGCGCGGATCCGGTCGGACGTCTCTTGCTTCGATTGACGGATCTTGTCGAGCTGCACACTCACGTCGTCGGTCTGGCCCTTCTCGAGAAGCTTGCGCGCCACGTCCACTTGGATCGAGAGCCGAAAGAGCACCTGGGCAAGATCGTCGTGGAGGTAGCCCGCGATCTGGAGACGTTCATCAGCGCGCTCCTCCGCCATCGCGTTCGAGAGAGCACGTAGGACTTGCTCGCGCTCCTGCAGTTCCTTGTGGGCTTCCTCAAGTGCCTGCGATCGGAAGAACATCTGCCGAGCTAGCAACAGGGGCGCCAGGAACGCGGGTAGTGCCCAAAGGCCCACCTCTGTGACCGTGAACATCGCCATCGTCAGACCCAGCAGCCCGAGCCCGAGATAGCTGATTAGGAATTCGCTTACGCTCCCGATGCGGAGCTCTCTGAGAACCTGGAGGGGAGGCAGCCCCACCCTCAAACTCGTGAAGATCGTAACCATCGTGCTGTTCACGAGATAGTCGGCAATGGATGCAACCATCGCAGCCACGATGAGCAACCACGCGGGTGACGCCTGTAGCCCAGATCCATCCGGAGCCTGGATGGTGGCCAGGCTGTTGAAGACAGCACTGGCAGCGAACACCGAGAGTGCGACTTGAGAGCGGTTGAAGATTGCCCTCAAGACTGATACTTCGTGTCTGAACTCGCGGGGATCAACCGAGCCGACGAATGCTGTGACTCCTGCAACGACCGGCTCGTGGACCATGGCCAGCGCCATAAGGAGAGGAAAGCTGAGACTCAGGTGAATCCCGCGCCAAGCCGGAACAGGAATGATTTCAACCAGGGCTACAGCCAAGGCCCAAAGAATCAGCTCTCCGATCAAGGGCCACCTGAAGAGATCGATATGGCGGAGCACAAGCACGGTGCCACCAACGAGGGTGGGAATGATGACGACCAGCTCAAAGACCAGGAGCCGGCGATCCGAAGTTCTCCTGCTCACAAGTGCCATCTTGTCTCGCCCGAGTCTCTCAGGGAAGTACGTGGGAAATGGCCCTCACGGGTACGTCTTTCGACGTACCCCGAATGCGGGGCTTGTCCCCCTGTTGGGTGACCCCCGATAGTCCTCCATGTCCCCCACCTGGGGTGGGGCGGGAATGGGAGGAGGACACTGCATGAAGCTCGTGAGGCGCGTCGCAATCGCCTTGAGCTCTCTGCTCGCCATCGCCTTGGCGGGTGGCGCGCACTGGAAGGCATAGCACCCTCCAGCAGCGCTCCGAGAGTTTCCAACTCAAGAAATTCCGCCCCGGGGCCTTGGTTTTTGTCAGGGCCTCGAAGGCATCCTCCTAGTGCTGGAAGATCAGCCGAACGGTAGTACCAATCCCAGGGCTGGATCGAATCTCGAGATCGGCTCCAATCTCAGCGGCGCGCTCGGACATCAGCTGAAGACCAAAGTGCAGTTCACTTCTGCCGCTACTGGGATCAAACCCAACTCCGTCATCCTCAATCTCGGCTTGAAGGGAACCAGCCTCCTTTCGGAGAGAAAGCCAAATGGTCCTGGCCTTCGAGTGATGGGCCGCATTGATGAGAGCTTCCCTTGCGATTTGGTACACGATCAGTTCGCGTTCCGGCGTCGAGTGGATCGAGGAGTCGAGGGATAACACTATCTGGACACCTGACTCCTGCTCTACGCGGCGGGCAAAGAGACCCAGTGTCTCAATCAGCCCGGCGTGACCAATGGCGGCGGACCGAAGACCCTGGATGACTTCGCGAAGATCTTCGACTGCGGCCTCGCTCGCCTGAATGACGGCCGGCAAGTCGTCCTCCAGCTCAAGCAAGCGACCAGCGAGGAGGTCCTGTCGTAGAACTTGAGCACGAATGGTCACGTTGTAGAGATCCTGGAGAACCTCGTCATGGAGCGCCGCGGCGATACGGGATCTCTCCAGCTGACGCTCAGCAGCGATTCTTTCGTCGACATGGCCGAGTGCGGTGGTGCTGTCAGCAAGCGTCAATTCGACATCCTCCAAGCGCGAACGATGGACAAACAACTGCTTCCCAAGAATCACTGGAGCAACCGAGGCGACGACTCCTGACAATCCGAACCGTGTGTAAGCCTCAGCGATCAATATCCCAATGAACCCGAAACAGAGATAGCTCATCAAGAAGGAACTGGGAGAGCCAAAGCGCATCGCTCGAAGCGAATCCCGGAGAGGAGCGCCGCGCCTTAGAGAGGTCCCGTAGGCAACGATCGTGTAGTTCACTGCGACATCGACCCCCAAGGCCGCCAAGGCCACGAGAGGTGTCAACGGCCAGTCTCCAAGGTGACTGAGTTCAGAGAAAACGACACTGGCACACATCACGCTTATGGAGGTTTGTGATCGGTTCCAGATCGCTCTAGGCCAGCTGATCTCCCGCCTAAGCTCTCGAATGTCTACAGCGCCCAGAAGAGCGATCAGACCGGCGATCAACGGGCCAAAGATGAACGCGGCGGCAAGGAGCAGAGGCAGGTCCATCGCTAATGAGGGTCCGCGGCCCGAACTCAGGGGGACGAAGCCGGCGATGGCTACGAAGGCGACCCACGCCAGGAACTCAACGGTGTTAGGAAGCGATGATTGAGCCTGGAGTGCAGCCATAACCAGCAGAGCGAGGTTCAGGCAGACAACACCCATAGCGAACAATCGGAATTGCGGTGTGTCTCCCTCGCGCAAACTGCTCTTCGACTGGCCAGGGCTGCCTGCTGCGTAGACCGACATCTGCCCTCCTCGGGACGAAGCGGTCTCCCCGGTCACCGCGGGAACGAAGACCTGCCGATTTGTAGCCCATCCCCCGTGTCCCGTTCAAGAGATGTTCCGTTCGAGAGTGACAATCTCGGTCGGGAGCCAGTCACGGCTCACCGTGCGAAACTCGATGGCATGACGACCGAACGCGATCCGGATCGGAGGAAGCGCCGGAACCCCTTCCGGGACGAGGTATGGGGCGACGAGCCTCAGGAGGTCGATGCCTCGGAGTTCGTCGAGGAACTCCAGTCGAGTCGCCCAGAGCTCGCCCGCCGGTGGCACGACCACCCGACCGTCGTTCCGTTCAAGGTTGTCGGGCGATTCATCGGTCGGAACAGCAAGCGTGTCGCGATCACGATCGCCGGCTTCGTCGTCGTCCTCGCTGGTGCCGCGATGCTCGTGCTCCCCGGGCCGGGGCTGCTCGTGATCATCGCCGGTCTCGCGATCCTCGCGACGGAATACGTCTGGGCCCAGCGGCTGCTGAAGGTCGCGAAAGAGAAGGCCACCCAAGCGAAGGACATGCTCCTCCGGAAGAAGCCTGAGGAGAACGCCGGCGAGGCAGAGTCGTGACACGCGGCGCCATCCTGATCGGCACGTCGTCGTGGACGGATCCCACGCTCATCAAGGACGGCAACTTCTATCCGCAGGGGACGGAGTCCGCGGAAGGGAGGCTCAAGTTCTACGCCTCCAAATTCCCGTTGGTCGAGGTCGACTCGACGTACTACTTCCCACCGTCAGAACGGAACTCTGAGCTCTGGATCGAGCGCACACCGAAGGACTTCACGTTCAACATCAAGGCGTACTCCCTCCTCACGAACCACCCCACCCGGCCCGACTCGCTCTACGGCGACATCAAGGCCGAGCTCCCGAAGGAACTCCTCGACAAGCGTCGTCTCTACCGCGACAAGCTCCCAGACGACGCGGTGGACCAGGTGTGGGAACGCTTCCGGCTCGCCCTGTTCCCGCTGCACTCCGCCGGCAAGCTCGGCGCCGTCCTGTTCCAGTTCCCGCAGTACTTCACGATCTCGAGGAAGAACAAGGCCTACATCG
Source organism: uncultured bacterium (assembly GCA_965994715.1). GTDB lineage: Bacteria > Actinomycetota > UBA4738 > UBA4738 > HRBIN12 > JAJNBA01. The sequence continues at coordinate 7,357 of CBHFMJ010000053.1, forward strand.
AGGAGGCCGTCTCGAGACTCCCGGACTATCGGATCGCCGTCGAATTCCGTCACAAGTCGTGGCTGGAGGATCGCAACACCGAGGAGACGCTGTCGTTCCTCGAGGAACGAGATCTTCCGCTCGTGTGCGTCGACATGCCGCAGGGGTTCGACTCCTCGATACCACCGATCGCCGCGGCCACGGCGAAGGACATCTCGATGGTTCGTTTCCACGGTCGCGATCCGAAGGCATGGGAGACGAAGAGTGAGAGCGCGAGCGAACGCTTCCGCTACGACTACGGGCCCGACGAGCTCAAGGAGTGGGTTCCGAAGATCGAGGGCCTCGCCGGCGACACCCGGGAGACGCACGTCCTCATGAACAACTGCTACCGGGACTTCGCCGTGCGGAACGCCCGGGACCTCGGTGCGATGCTCGACCTCGACCTGCCCGAGTAGCTCGGTCCCCTCCTCACCGGCGCCGTGACACAGCTTCCGGGCGAGCGCGGGTAGGCTGCCGACCGTGGAGAGGCGCTGGAAGGTCGCGTCGATCGGCGGCATCCCGATCTACATCACGGTCCCGTGGCTCATCTTCGCGGCGTTCGTCGTGTACGGGACGTACGACAGCCTCGCGCGGACGCGCGCCCTGACCGACCAGCAAGCGCTGTTGTGGTCGGTCGTGAACGCGATCCTCTTCTACGGGAGCATCATCCTCCACGAGCTCTCGCACGCGGCGACCGCCCGCGCGTTCCGGTTGCACGTGCACGGCATCACGATGGTGTTCTGGGGCGGCTACACGGAGACCCATTCGAGTGAACGGGGCCCGCTCGCGTCGTTCCTCATCTCGGCGGCGGGCCCGTTCAGCACGCTGGCCTTGGCGGGTGTGTTCTGGATCGGAGCGGAGAGCTCCGACGACGTTCTGGCGGCGATCCTCCGCAACCTCGCGGTCCTCAGCCTCCTCTTCGCCGGGCTGAACGCGCTGCCGGGGTTCCCGGTCGACGGCGGTCGCATGCTCCTGGCCGTCGTCTGGGGGATCACGAAGGATCGGTTCCTCGCCCTGCGGGTGGCGGGGTGGGGCGGCGTGGTCGTGGGCGCCGTCCTCGGCATGATCGCGATCCAGCGGCTCCGAGCGCAGAACGGTGACTGGCTCTTCTTCGCGTTCATCGGTTGGATGATGATCGGCCAGGGACTCCAGGTCGGGAAGCAGTCACCGATCCTCCGCGATCTGTCCCGCGGGCAAGTCTCGGAGGCGATGGGACCGCCTCCTCCGCCGATCCCCGCGGATGCCACTCTGCTCCACGCCCTCGAGACGCACCTCCGCGCCGATCGCACCACGGAGTTCCCGGTCGTGGAGGGGTTCGGGCGGGTGATCGGGTCGCTCTCGTTCTCGACCGCCTCGAAGGTCGGAGGGAAGGATCCCACGCGGGGGGTCCGATCCGCGATGACGCCCCGGGATCGGATGCGCATCGTGGCGCCGGACCTGCCCCTCGATCGAGCCCTCGAGTGGATCGCCGGCGACGGTCAGGCCCTGGTCGTCGACGGTGAGCGGCTCGTCGGGCGGCTCACGACGAGCGAGGTGGACCGGTGGTACCGACGCCGGATCGCCGGCGAGACCACGCCCGAGGATGCGCCGGTACCACCACGACCCGACCTCGGTGGTGTCGGCGACTGGCAGTAGCATCCGCTTCGTGAACCCCCCCTCTTCTCCCGATGCTGCGCAGGACGCCGTCCTCTCGCACGCAACCGGTGCGCTCCTCGTCACCGGCGCCGCCGGAACCGGCCAGTCCTCGGTACTCCGCGAACGGTTCGCGCGGCTCGTGGAGGGCGGCGCGGACCCCGAGCGCGTCGCGCTGATCGTGGGATCGCGCCGCGCGCGGCAGGCCGCGCGCGACGCCCTGATCGCGCGGCTGCCGGCGTCCTTGTCCAGCCTCCACGTACTGACCTTCCACGGTCTCGCGCACCTGATCCTGCGCGAGCGCTTCTCGGCACTCGGCTATACGGAGCCGCCCGAGGTGCTATCCGCGGCCGATCAGTTCGCGCTCGTCCAGGACCTGCTCCAGGGACAGGACCCCTCCGAGTGGCCGGCGTACGGCCACCTGCTCACCTTGCGGGGGTTCGCGGACCAGATCCGGCAGTTCCTCCTCCGCGCACAGGAGGCCCGGATCACGCCCGAGGAGATCCAGGCGAAGGCTGGGTCGCGCGGACTCAGCGGCTGGCTCGAGCTCGCGCGGTTCGCCCGGGCCTACCTCGACGTGCTGGACGCCGATCGCTTCGTCGACTTCGCGGCGCTGATCGGTCGAGCGGAAGCAGCGGCCGCCGCGTCCGAGCCGCTCCTCGACCATCTGCTCGTCGACGACTACCACGACGCCACGTTCGCGCAGGAGGCGCTCGTGCAGTCGCTCCGAGCGAGCGACCTCGTCGTCGCCGCGGACCCGGAGGCGCACGTCTTCTCGTTCCAGGGCACCACTGCCGTCCCGTCGCTCCGGTTCACGCAGGTGTTCGCCGGGGCGTCGCACGTGGAGCTGACCACGCCCCATCGCGCCCCACAGACGGTGCGCGTCGATGCGTGGACCGCGGCACACACCTCGGAGGAGTACGCGGCCGTCGCACGGGAGCTCCGGCGGCTCCACGTCGATGACGGCGTCGCGTGGGGAGAGCTCGCGGTCGTTATCCGCCGTCAGGGCTCGCACGTCGGCGGACTGCTGCGGGCGCTCGACGATGCGCGCGTCCCGCGGACCGCACCCGAGAGCGGGGTCTCGCTCGCGCAGGAGCCGGCGACCCGGCCGTTCGTGCTCGCGTTGCGGTGGCTCGTCGCGTCCGAGGACGAGC
>CBHFMJ010000054.1:0-10156 GCA_965994715.1 uncultured bacterium
GGAGGGCTTCGACATCGGCGAGGCATCCGACGGCGACGAGGCGCTCGCCGCCGTCCACGACGAGCCTCCGGATCTGGTGCTCCTCGACATGAGCATCCCGGGCACGACGGGCCCCGACGTCCTCGCGGCCGTCAAGGCGGACCCGGTGACCGCGGAGGTCCGGGTGATCGTCGTGACCGCGACCGGGGAGGAGGGCCGTGCCGCGGCGATGGCCGGGGGAGCGGACCACTACTTCACGAAGCCGTTCAGTCCGATCGCCCTCCTCCAGGCCGTCGAGGAGGTCATGGGGACGGAGACGGACGGGCCCGACGGGTAGGATGCCGGTTCGCGCAGGCACCTCGGCAGGGAACGCGGCTCGGCCGCCGGCTCGTCGAGGACACCCGAAGGAAGATCTCTCTCGATGTTCGACACGCTGACCGCCAAGCTCGACGGCACGTTCAAGAAGCTGCGCTCCCGCGGCAAGCTGCATCCGAAGCAGGTCGACAACGCCCTCGACGACATGCGGACGGCGTTGCTCGAGGCCGACGTGGCGCTCGAGGTGGCCGATGGCTTCCTCGGTCGCGTCCGGACCCGTGCGCTCTCCGAAGAGGTCATGAAGAGTCTCACGCCGGCGCAGCAGGTGATCAAGGTCGTTCGCGAGGAGCTGCAGGCAACGCTGGGTGGCGAGCACGTGCGGTTCGTGGTGCCCTCGGCTCGGCGGGCCGTGGTGATGATGGCGGGGGTCCAGGGTTCGGGGAAGACCACGGCATGCGCGAAGCTGGCCTTCCGCCTCAAGAAAGATGGCCGCCGGCCGGTTCTGGTCGCGGCGGATCTCGAGCGTCCGGCGGCGGTCGAGCAGCTGTTCACGCTGGGGGGAGAGATCGGCGTGCCGGTTGTGTCCGAGGGCCGCGACCCGGTCAAGGTGGCGAAGGGCGCCCTGAAGGAGGCGGAGCGGAAGGGGTACGACGTGGTGATCGTCGACACGGCCGGTCGGCTGCATGTCGACGAAGAGATGATGCGGCAGGCACGACGGATCCGCGAAGTCGTGAAGCCCGATCACGTCTTGATGGCGTGCGACGCGATGACCGGACAGGACGCGGTGATCCAAGCGCGTGCGTTCCTGGCGGAGGTCGAGACGACCGGCTTCATCCTCACCAAGCTCGACGGCGACGCGCGGGGCGGCGCAGCGCTCTCGATCACGGCGGTCACCGGCAAGCCGGTGTTCTTCGCGGGGGTGGGGGAGAAGCCGGCGGACCTCGAGGAGTTCCATCCCGACCGGATGGCCGGCCGGATCCTCGGGATGGGCGACGTCCTCAGCCTGATCGACAAGGCCACGGACACCCTGGACGCCGATGAGGCGAAGGCATCCGCTGAGAAGATGCTCCAGGGAGCGTTCACCCTCGAGGACTTCCTCGCGCAGCTCCGGCAGATGCGGCAGCTCGGACCGATCCAGGACCTGCTCAAGATGCTCCCGGGCATGCCGGGAGGCAAGAACGCCTTCAAGGACCTCGCGGACCAGGTTGACGAGAGCAAGCTCCGGCAGGCCGAGGCCCTGATCCTGTCCATGACGCCGGACGAGCGACGGAATCCCGGTATCATCTCCGGGTCTCGCCGCCTGCGGATCGCCCGCGGGGCGGGCTCCACAACCTCCGACGTCAACACGCTCCTCAAGGACTTCGAGGGCGCGAGGAAGATGATGCGGACGATGATGGGCGGCGGGAAGGGCCTTCCGGGCATGTTCTCGATGCCGCCGAAGGCATCGAGAGGGCCGAAGCGCTAGCGAGAGGAACGCGGAGATGACGACCAGGATCCGGCTGCGGAGGATGGGCTCGAACAAGCGCCCGTTCTTCCGCGTCGTGGTGGCCGACCAGCGGAGCCCCCGCGATGGGCGCTTCATCGAGAACATCGGCAAGTACCACCCGCTCGACGATCCGAGCGTGATCGAGATCGACCAGGACCGCGCGCTGCACTGGCTGCGCGTGGGCGCCCAGCCGTCCGATCAGGTCCGCAACCTGATGCGGAAGATCGGGATCTGGGACGAGTTCGTGAAGGAGCGCCCGTCCGCGGCGCCGGCCCCGTCCAAGGAGCGACCGGACAAGCCGAAGATCTCCAAGAAGGCGAAGGCGAAGGCGGAGGCCGCCGCGGCGCAACCCGAGACGCCTCCGACCGACGAGCCCCAAGCGAGCGAGGGTGAGCCCGCGATCGCGGAGGCAGACGCCGCCGAAGCCGTGGAGGCCGTGGAGGGATCAGCCGACGACGCGGCGGCCGGAGACACCACCGCCGTGGACGCGCCCACCGACGACACCCCCGCCGCCGAGACGCCCGAGGGATCGTGAAGGACCTCGTCGAGTTCCTCGTCCAGGAGTTGGTCGATGAACCCGACGCCGTCACCGTCGAGGAGTCGTTCGATGACCGGGGACCGCGGTACCGCGTTCGCGTCGCCCCGGACGACATGGGCAAGGTGATCGGCCGCGGGGGCCGCACGGCCAAGGCGATCCGCACCGTCGTCCGCGCGGCAGCACAGCGCCAGGGACACGGCGCGATGGTGGACATCGAAGACTGAGGTGGACGAGCCGACCGTCGTCGTCGGCATCGTGACGGGCGTTCACGGTCTCCGCGGCGAGGTCTCCGTGCAGAACCGTTCCGACAACCCCGATCGATGGACGCCGGGGGGCAGCGTGTTCCGTGAAGACGGCTCCGCGCTCACGATCGCCGCGAGCCGTCGTCACGGGCGCCGGCTGCTGGTGAGCTTCGGCGGGGTCTCCGACCGGAGCAGCGCCGAGGCCCTCCGCGGAACCGTTCTCGTCGTGCCGGAGAGCTGGCTCCCCGACCTCGCCGAAGGCGAGTATTGGGCCCATCAGCTCGAAGGGTGCGAGGTCAGGACCGTGTCCGGCCGGGCCCTCGGGGCGATCAGAGAGGTGATCCCGAATCCGGCGAACGATCTGTGGGTCGCGGTCGACGACGCCGGTCGGGAGACGCTCGTGCCCGCCCTCGCGGATCTCCTGATCGACGTCGATGTGGCGGCCCGCACGATCCTGGTCGACGACGTGCCCGGTCTCACAGCGCCCGAGGAGCCGGAGGACGAGCAGGGCTAGAGGTCGGCGATCTTCGCCAATCCGGCCACCTTCTTGAGCACGTACCGGTGGCCGTCGCGCTCGATCAAGCCCCGTCGCTGCCACTCCGTGAGGATGCGGGTCACGTTCTCGCGGCTGCCTCCGCACAGACTGGCGAGATCGGCGTGGGTGACCGCCGGGACCAGCACGCCGTCGGTCGGGAGGTCGTCCAGCGTGGGCGTGACGAGCTGAAGGAGCCGTTTGGCGACGCGTCCCTTGAGGTCGAGATGCAGCAGGTCGTCGGTGAACGACTGGTGTTCACGGACCTGGCGGGCCAGCGCCTGGAGGAATCCGCGGGAGGCCGTCGGCTCCGCGGTCACGAACTCGAGGAACGACTCCGGCCCGATGGACCAGACGTCCGAGTCGTCGAGGGTGAGGACGCTCGCCGTCCGCGGCATCTTCCCGAGTGCCGACAGTTCGCCGAGGAAGCCGGGTGTGTCGAGGGTCGCGTGCAGGACACGGTTCCCGTTCGCCGTCTCGGAGCTGATCTCGACGCGGCCGGCGACCAGGAAGAAGACATCACCGTCGGGGTCCCCCTGGTGACACAGATACGTACCTCGGCGGAAGCGATGAACGGCGCCCTGCGCGGCGAACCGGTCGAGCTCCTTGCGGGGAACCTCCTCGAGGAAAGGTGCGCCGGTCATGATCCTGCCGATCTCGAGGTCGTCGGCTCGCCGCATGGAACGGAGCCTACCGGCGCGTCGACGGGCACGCGAGCCCCCGGGGAGGGAACGCGAAGGGCGGGGGCCGAGGCCCCCCCCCGGGTGCGCAGATCTGTGGAGGGTCAGTTCTTCTTCGCGCTCAGCTTCTTCGCGGTCTTCTTGCTGGTCTGCTTGTGCGTCCGCTTGAGCGAGACGCGAGCGGCGGCGCGGTCGCCTGCCTGCTTGTCCTTCGAAGATGCAGCCTTCGGCGTGATCTTCTTGTCTGCCATCCCGGATCCTCCTCCTGTGCCCGTGGGCCCCTCTGGCCCTTCGACACCCGAAGCCTGTCACCCCGGTCACGGTTCGACGGTGTGCCCGGTCACGTTCCTCGCGTGACGTTCGTCACGCCGTGCGGTGTGACGTGCACCCGACCTCGGGTGTGACGTACGTCACAACCTCTGGGGCTCAGCTATCCAGCTCCGGCAGATCGACCGGGTCTGGCCGGGGCGTGCAGACCTTGCACCAGAGCGCGTCCTCGACGACGAGGGCGCGCGTCACGTCTTTCCCTTTGAAGAGCTCGAGCACGAACGGCTGGGTTTCCGCGTGGTCCTCGCACACCCCGCGTCCGCAGAAGCGACATGCCCCCACGGCGTTCCTGCGGCAGTGCCAGCAGTCCACGCGATCCCTCCTCAGTGCTGCCAGACACGGTCGGCGGCGGGGCGGAGCGTACCTCGTCGGAACGCGTCGGCGACGACGAGCTCGAACCCGTCGCGATCGAGGGCGAACAGGCGCATCGGGGTCGAGGCGGTGACGGTGGCCGTCCGGGGGACGTCGCGGAGCAGCGCCACCTCGCCGAAGTACCGGCCCTTCCCCAGTGACCCCACCGACGTTCCGTCGCGCAGGACCTCCGCTCGTCCCGACGCGATCGTGTAGAACCGATCGCCCGCCTCTCCCTGCGTGATGAGGGCGTCCCCGGGGGCGGCGGTGATCCACACGCCGTGCTCGAGGATCACCGTGAGCTGCTCCGAGTCGAGGGCACGGAAGACCGGAAGCTCGCGCAGCTCCGCCAGGGCCTGCATCGTGTGGCCGAAGTCCGGCGCGCGCATGTCCTCGGCGAGCAGCCGATCGAACGTCCCCTTGTCCACCTCGAAGAGCTCGACCTCGTCCAGGGCGCGAACGGTGGCCTGACGACGATGGGAGCCGAGGAGCCCCATCTCACCGAACGACTCGCCCCTGGACATCGTACGGATGACGCGGGTGTCGCCGGACTCCGGGTCCTCGTCTTCGATCTGCACGGACCCCGTGCGGACGACGTAGAACGCATCCGGTCGGTCGCCCTGGCGGAACACCGGCTCGCCGGCACGGAGGATCTTGAGGTGGACACGGCCCGCGAGATCGGACAGCACGTCCTCCGGCAGGTCGTCGAACGCCGGGAGCTCGTCGATCAGCTCCGCGGCCTCGACCCGCCACGTGGTCTCGAGTCGGAACCGGATCGCCCGGACCAGGCCTCCGATCCGGCGCAGCAGGACCCGAAGGAGGTTGAGCAGGCCTCGGATCACGGGACCGGCGAGGAAGGCTGCCAACAGGAAGAGGAGGATCTTCGAGCCGATCCTGCCCTCCCAGAGGCGCTCGATCAGCTCACCGAAGATCACCTGCCAGAAGATGAAGGCGGTGAAGAAGGAGAAGATCGTGAACGCGATCCCGGCGACGGCGTAGCCGCCGAGGCCCCACTCCTGCGGCGTGAGCCGCTGGCGCGCGCGGAGCTTGTGCCAGAGGTCGTGTTGTATGAACTGGAGGGAGCGCGGACGGAGGTCGGGGACCTGGATCAGGTCCGAGAGGATCCAGTACCCGTCGAGCTCCAGCAACGGGATCAGGTTCAGGAAGATCACGAGGTAGTTGAGGAGCGCGAACTTGTAGAGGAGGTCCGCGAGCGGCCCGCCGGGGAAGAGGAAGACGGCGAGGCCGGCGACGCCGGCGATCACGAGCTCGGTGAACGGTCCGGCGGAGGACTGGAGGATCCGCTGCCGCCGGTCGAGCATCAGGCTGTCCGTCGCCTCCACGAAGAACGCCGGCGCGCCGAAGTAGATCATGAAGCCCGCGCTCTTCACCTTCCGGTCGTAGCGCGAGATCACGACGGCGTGCCCGAGCTCGTGCATGAACGTCAGGAAGAACGCGAGGGCGAGCAGGATCGCCGATTCGACGGCCGCGTTCTGACTCCCGAGTCTGAAGTCCCGCGCGATGGCGACGTCCAGGAACGCGATCAGACCGGCGATCGCGACCACCCCCGAGATCAGGGCGACGGGCCACCAGAAGAACGGACGCAGGACGTACCGATAGCTGAAGCGAACCAGCCGGTCGGCGCCCTTCCAGTCGATCGAGAGGGTCTTGCCGAAGCGCTTGAGCTTCTTGCGTCCCGGCGACGAAGGATCCAGCCGGTCGGCGATCAGCTCGTCCGTGGGGATCGGGGCGGGATCGAGGAACCCTCCCGAGTACAGTGCGAGCACCAGGTCGGTGACGGGTTCCGCGTCGAGCCCTCCGCCCTCCTCCATCCGTTCCACCACGAGCTCACCGACCGTCCTCGAGCCGTCCATCTTCGGCAGGAGCTCCGCCTCCCATACCTCCAGGCGGTAGTGGAGCTCGCGGTCGTCCCTCGCGAGCATCGCGTAGTCGTTGCCCCATCGGAGCCGGAAGATCTTCACCTCGCACCCGTCCCGCATCCGAGGGCGCTGATCGGCGATCTCCAGGGCATCGGTGAGCCTCGAGTAGACGTCCGCCCGCACCACCGGACGCTCGGCGAGCGCCCGCTCGAGGGCGGTCCCCAGGATCGGGGCGTTCGGCTCCGCGAGCCGGGTGGTCACGAGCCTCCGCAGGTCGATCGCGCGCGTGGTCCGGATCCGTCGCTGCCGGAGTTCGTCGACGGTGATGATCAACCCGACCCCGAGGAGCACGAACAGGATGATCGTCGGCATCGATGCCTCCGGCCGGCAAGGGTGCCGGTCGGCGGCATCGTGCCTCGCGCGGCGTCCAGACGCAACGTTGCGAGCCTCGCGGGGTGCGCATCGATGTGTTCACGATCTTCCCCGCGATCCTGGAAGCGCCTGTGCGGGAAAGCCTCCTGGGTCGCGCGATCGCGGAGCGGCTGCTCGAGGTGCGGATCCACGATCTGCGGACCTGGTCGACGGGTCGTCACCGGAGCGTCGACGACGAGGCGTACGGAGGCGGCCCGGGGATGGTCCTGAAGCCGGAGCCGATCTTCGCGGCCGTGGAATCGCTCGATCCCGATCGCGGGCGGGTCTTGCTGCTCTCGCCTGCCGGCAGGCGACTCGAGCAGTCACTCGTACGGGAGCTCGCGGGGGAAGAGCACCTGACGCTCGTCTGCGGTCGCTACGAAGGCGTGGATGAGCGCGTCGTCGAAGGTCTTCCCGCCGAGGAGGTGTCGATCGGCGACTACGTGCTCGCCGGGGGAGAGGTCCCGGCCCTGGTGGTGATCGAGGCCGTCACACGTCTGATCCCGGGTGTGATCGGCAAGGAGGAGTCGCACGAGCGGGATTCGTTCGCGGAGCCGGGGATGCTCGACCATCCCCACTTCACGCGCCCCGCGGAGTTCCGGGGGATGGCCGTCCCCGAGGTCCTGCGATCGGGCGACCACGGAGCCGTGGAACGTTGGCGCCGGGAGGCCGCACGGGAGAAGACCGTCCGCAACCGCCCCGACCTTGCGGGCTAGCTCGCGGAGGACGGGTCAGACGCTCGATCGTGGAGACGGTTGCGCGGGCCGGAGAGAGGTCGCTGGTATCCTTGCTCGCCCGCCATGAACACCACCGATCTCGTCGAGCAGTCCTACCTGCGCAGGGGGCTTCCCCAGTTCCGACCGGGTGACACCGTCAAGGTTCACGCCCGCGTCGTCGAAGGCAACCGGGAGCGCGTGCAGGTCTTCCAAGGCGTGGTGATCCGGCGCTCGGGTGGAGGTCTCCGCGAGACGTTCACCGTCCGCAAGATCTCCTTCGGCGTGGGTGTGGAACGCACGTTCCCGCTCCACTCGCCGTCGATCGCCAAGCTCGAGGTCGTGCAGCACGGGCATGTCCGCCGAGCGAAGCTCTACTACCTCCGCGACCTCCGCGGCAAGAAGGCCCGGATCAAGGAGCGCAGGATCGACGAGGGCAAGCTCGCCGCGATGGAGGCGATGAGAGCCGAGGAGGAGGCGATGGGTGCCGCCGCCGAGGAGGGCTCCATGGAGGCCCTCGAGGAGGCGGAGACCGCGGCCGAGCTCGAACCCGGCGCCGAAGGCGACGGCCTCGAGGACGGGGCGGAGCCTGCCACGGAGGAGGCGGTAGAGGTCGGGGCCGCGTCCGAGGACGGAGCCGACCCATCCGCCGATGAGGCGGGGGAGCGGGCCGAGGCCTGAGGGAGTGACCGAGACGCGGGATCCGGCCGAGGTGGCCGACCCGGCGCCGTCCCAGCCACGCGCACCTGACAGCGGCGCGAGCACCCCCGAAGGGCGCCGGACAGCCCGTGTGGGTCGCCACCGACACGAGCCGAAGAACGCCACCGGGACCCTCCGCGAGCTGGTTCCGCTGGTCCTCTCGGCACTCCTGCTCGCGATCGTGATCAAGAGCTTCCTGATCCAGGCGTTCTTCATCCCGTCTGGCTCGATGGAGCCCACCCTGCGACCGGGCGATCGGATCCTCGTCTGTCGGGTGTGCAAGCTGTTCTCCGACGTGACGTACGGCGACGTGATCGTGTTCTCCGACCCCGCTCCTGCTCCGCACGAGGACCGGGGGATCGTGGGGGGCTTCGTCCATTGGTTGGGGGAGGGCATCGGCGTCGCGAGGCCCGAGGACGACGACTTCATCAAACGTGTCGTCGCCCTCGAGGGGGACACATGGGAGATGCGCCGAGGTCTGCTGTTCGTCAACGGGGCGCGGGTCACGGAGCCGTACGTGGCCGACGAACAGGATCGCCGAGACTTCGGCCCGGAGACGGTTCCGGATGGCATGCTGTTCGTGCTGGGTGACAACCGGTTGCATTCGGGCGACTCGAGGTTCCCCCCGCCTGGAGGGCTCGGCTACATCCCGGAGGAGAAGGTGATCGGCGAGGCATTCGTGATCGCATGGCCGTTCGACAGGATCGGAGGGATCGGCTGACCGTCGACCTCGTCCGCTTCGAGCGCGCGCTGCGCGAACAGGGCTTCTCGCGGGTCGCGGGCGCCGATGAGGCCGGTCGCGGCGCGCTCGCGGGGCCGCTGGTGGCCGCCGCCGTGGTGCTCCCCGACGGGTTCGACCCCGAGGGGATCGACGACTCGAAGGTCCTCACGCGGAACCAGCGCGAGGCCGCGTACGAGCGGATCGTCGCGGCGGCGGCGTTCGCCGTCGCGAAGGCCGAGCCCGGTGTGATCGACAGCCGCGGTCTCCATCGTTCGAACGTGGCCCTCCTGCGGCGATGCGTCCGCGCGCTCGACCCGCCGCCCGAGTACGCGCTCACCGACGGGTTCCCCGTGCCCCGCATGCCCTGCCCATCCCTCGCCATGAAGAAGGGCGACGCCGTGGCGGTCTCGGTCGCCGCGGCCTCGATCGTCGCGAAGGTGACCCGGGATCGGATCATGGTCCGCATGCACCGGCGCTATCCGGCGTTCGGCTTCGATCACAACGTGGGCTACGGCACGCCGGAGCACCTCGAGGTGCTCGACCGTCTCGGGCCCACACCGATCCACCGGCTGTCGTTCGCGTGCGTCGGGCAGCCACTGCTCCCCGGGATGGATCGGTCGATCGGCCTCCCGACGTGGGAACCGCCCTCGCATGAGAGCATGACCCCATGAACGAGGACGACATCGAGCGCTTCGAGGAGGAACGGGAGCTCGAGCTCTACCGTGAGTACCGGGACGTCCTTCCGATGTTCGCGTTCGTGATCGAGACCGAGCGGCGCTTCTATCTCGCGAACAAGGTGGATCTCGAGCACCTCGACGGCGGTTGGGTGCGCCTCGAGCTGAGCGATGCATGGGTCTGGGACATGTTCCGCCCGGCCCGGTTCGTCTCCTCCGTGCGTGTCGTCACGCGCCACGACGTCAACGTCGAGGAGCTCCGGCAGGACGCCACCACGATCCCCGACGCTCCCGACGTGTGATTCCCTCCCCGGAGGTGTTCGCGGCCTTCGCAGCGGCGTCGCTCGCTCTGTTGATCGTGCCCGGCCCATCGGTCCTGTACATCGTCACGCGCTCGGTGGACCAGGGGAAAGCCGCGGGGTTGGTCTCCGTCCTGGGCATCCATACCGGCTCGATCGTCCACGTCGCCGCGGCCGCGCTCGGGTTGTCCGCGATCCTGGCGTCGTCGGCTCTCGCGTTCGGGATCGTGAAGTCCGCCGGCGCCGCGTATCTGATCTGGCTCGGGATCAAGGCGATCCGCGACACGGGTGAGGAGCGGACCGACCTGC
>CBHFMJ010000055.1:0-10151 GCA_965994715.1 uncultured bacterium
CTCGACGAGCCGACGAACCACCTCGACATCGAGAGCATGGAGGTGCTCGAGGGCGCGGTCGAGTCGTTCGATGGGACCGCGATCCTGATCTCGCACGACCGCTACCTGCTCGACCGGCTCTGCGACAGGATCCTGGAGGTCCGAGACGGGGAAGTGCGGAGCTTCGACGGCGGCTATGACGACTGGATCGCCGCGAAGGCCACCGTGTGAGCGGGGACAGCCTCGACCGGATCCGCGGCGAGATCGTCGTCTGCCGTCTCTGCCCTCGGTTGGTCGAGTGGCGGGAGCAGGTCGCCCGGGAGAAGGTCGCGCGCTTCACCGACCAGGAGTACTGGGGGAGGCCGGTGCCGGGTTGGGGCGATCCGGACGCCGCGATCGTGATCCTCGGGCTCGCTCCTGCAGCCCACGGCGGGAACCGGACAGGGAGGATCTTCACCGGCGACCGGAGCGGCGACTTCCTGTTCGCGTCGCTGCACCGCACCGGCTTCGCGAACCAACCGACGTCGGTCTCCGCAGAAGATGGCCTCCGTCTCCGCGACGTCTACGTCGGCGCCGTGAACCGCTGCGCGCCGCCCGCCAACAAGCCGACGCCGCAGGAGCGCGACCGCTGCCTCCCGTATCTGGAGCGCGAGCTCGCCGTTCTGCGCGACCTCCGCGTGCTCGTGGCGCTCGGGGCGTTCGCGTGGGACGGGGCGCTGCGGGCGCTCGCCGCGCTCGGTCACGTGGTGAAGCCGCGCCCGCGCTTCGGTCACCTGGTGGAGTCGAGCGTTGGGCCCTTCACCCTGCTCGGCTGCTTCCACCCGAGCCAGCAGAATACGTTCACCGGGAAGCTCACGACGCAGATGCTCGATTCGGTGTTCGACCGAGCCCGCGAGCTCGCGGCTAGCCACCGTCGTTCTCGTCCGGCCGTCCCGTGACCCGCCGGTGCAATCCTCGCAGTCCCGGCATCCGATCGAACTCGAGGATGAAGAGCGCCAGCACCGTCGCGAGGACGGCAGCGAGGTAGAGACCGATCCCCGCGACGACCCCGATCGCGGCCACACAGAGGATCGATGCAGCCGTGGTGAGCCCGCGCGTCTCGCCCTCTTCCGCGCGCCAGATGATGCCGACCCCGAGGAAGCCGATCCCCGTCGCGACACCCGCCACGGCCTGCCCGGAGGTGTCGGGGAACATCGTGATCGCCGTGCTCGAGAACGCTGCCGCGCCCAGGGCGACGATCGCGAACGTGCGCTCGCCCGCGCTCTTGCCTCGGGACTCGCGTTCCAGACCGATCAAGAACCCGAGCAGTGCAGCGAGTCCCATCCGTGCGGCCAGCGTCAGCTCGAGCGACAGCCGACCTTCATCGAACGTCCCCACGGCGCACCAGACTAGTCCGCACACGGTCGACCCCCCGTGACCGTTGAAGGGACCTGCCGGCGCCGGTACGGTCGGATGCAGACGGAGGCTGATACGACCCAGAACGGAAGGGGAGGGGAGGATGCGGATCGCTCGACCGATCGTGGTGCTCTGCGCGGTGATCGTCGCGACGCTCTCGCTGCGGCTCGCCCCGGCGGCTGCTCCGCCGGCGTGTACCTGGACGGGGACGCCGGGCCCGGACGAGAAGCACGGAACGCCCGGTGACGACGTTCTCTGTGGCATGGGTGGCGACGACACGCTCTACGGCGGTCGCGGGAACGATCGCCTGCGTGGCGGGTGGGGCGACGACTTCCTGACGGGAGAGGGCGGCGACGACATCCTCCACGGCCAGCAGGGCAGGGACACCGTCATCGGGCGCGGCGGGAACGACCGGATGCACGGCGGGGCCGGCATCGACGACGGTGACGGGGGCATCGGGAACGACGTCGTGGACGGGGGTCCCGGCCGCGACCTCACGCTGTACGGCGGCTCCGCCGGCGCGGACCGCGTGTACGGCGGCGACGGGAATGACTTCTGCGTCACGACGATCGACGCGAGCGGGAACGACGCGGTGTTCGGCGGTGCGGGGATCGACCGATACTGGTCCGACCCCGGCGACGACGTGACGAACGCCGAGATCTTCGGTCCCTGCTTCGCCGAGTAGCGCGACAGACGGGGGGCGGCGGGCGTAGCTCGCAGCCCCCCGTATGCTCGATCCATGGGTCGTCACGGCTTCTTCCGCGTCTCTCCGATCGACGAGGATCACCGGAAGGTCGACCGTGCGACCGTCCGTCGCGTGGTCGGCACTTTCCGTCCGTACAAGGGCAAGGTCGGGCTGGTCGGGTTGATGATCGGCGTGACGTCGGGGCTCGGCGTGATCAACCCGCTGATGATCGTGGCGGTCTTCGACAACGCGCTCTTCGGTCCGAATGGCACGTGCGAGGGCCAGCCCTGCCCGAACCTGCCGCTGCTCTACTTCTACGTCGGCGTGATGATCGCCGTCCCGATCGTGACCAGCATCATCGGGATCGCCCAGACCTACCTCACGAACGACGTCGGCTTGAACGTGATGCAGGATCTCCGGAACCGGCTGTACCAACACCTCCAGGCGATGCCGCTGCGGTTCTTCACGACGACGCGCACGGGCGAGATCCAGTCCCGGCTGGCGAACGACGTGGGGGGCGTGCAGTCCGTCGTCACCGACACCGCGTCCACGGTCCTGTCCAACGTCGTCACGATCGTCAGCACGATCATCGCGATGCTCGTGATCTCGATCCCGCTCACGATCCTGTCGCTGCTGCTGATGCCGCTGTTCCTCTGGCTCACCGTGAAGGTCGGCAAGGCTCGACGGGAGGTCGCGACCAACACGCAGCGGACGCTGGCGGACATGACGACGATCACCGAGGAGACCCTGAGCGTCAGCGGGATCCTCCTGTCGAAGGCGTTCGGACGACAGCGGTTCGAAAGCGAGCGGTTCCGGACCGAGAACGAGCGGCTGACCGGCTTCCTGCTCCGCCAGACGATGATCGGCCGGTCGTTCTTCGCCCTGGTCGGGACCTTCTTCTCGATCACGCCCGCGCTCGTCTACCTCGTGGCCGGCTGGGTGAACTCGAGCGCGGGAGCGAACGTGATCGAGGCAGGGATGCTCGTCGGGTTCACCACGTTGCAATCCCGGCTCTTCTTCCCGATCGGCTCGATGCTCCAGGTGTCCACCGAGGTGCAGTCCTCGCTGGCCCTGTTCGATCGGATCTTCGAGTACCTGGACCTCCCGCACGAGATCCACGACGCGCCGGACGCGGTGGCGATCGATGACGTGTCCGGCCACGTGCGACTGCGGGACGTGCGGTTCCGCTACGAGGATCCACCCGACGGCGTCCCCGTGTCCCCCTACGGGCCGCCGCTCGCCGACGACGATCCGGTGCCGCGGGAGTGGACGCTCGACGGAGTGGACCTCGACATCCGGCCCGGGCAGCTGGCCGCGCTGGTCGGACCGTCGGGGGCGGGGAAGACCACGGTGACCTACCTCGTGCCGCGGCTCTACGACGTGCAAGAAGGCTCGGTCGAGATCGACGGCCACGACGTTCGGAGGATCACGCTCGAGTCGCTCGGCGAAGCGATCGGCGTGGTCACCCAGGAGACGTACCTGTTCCACGACACGGTCCGCCGGAACCTCCAGTACGGGAAGCCCGACGCGACCGACGAGGAGCTCATCACTGCTGCGAAGGCGGCGAACATCCACGAGCGGATCGCGGAGCTCCCTGAGGGGTACGACACCGTCGTCGGCGAGCGCGGCTACAAGTTGTCCGGAGGAGAGAAGCAGCGGCTCGCGATCGCCCGCGTCGTCTTGAAGGATCCGCGGATCCTGATCCTCGATGAGGCGACCTCGTCGCTGGACACGACCTCCGAGCGACTCGTGCAGTCCGCGCTCGTGCCGTTGATGAAGGGCCGAACGACGATCGCGATCGCCCACCGACTCTCGACGATCTTGTCGGCGGACGTGATCTTCGTGCTCGATCGTGGGCGGATCGTCGAGCAAGGGACCCACGACGAGCTGGTCGAACGGAACGGTCTCTACGCGCAGCTGTACGAGCAGCAGTTCCGCGGCGGGCTCGTGCAGGCCGAGTTCGAGGACGGCGTGATCCTCGCCTCCGGCGAGGTCGTGCGCACCGAGAGCTGACGCTGTTGCGCTAGTACCCGCCGCTGCCGCCCGGGCAGGACACCAGCAGAACCGTCATCGCCAGCACCGCGATCCAGATCCTCGAGGGCCAGATCGGGGCAGGGATTGCCGCTATCCGTTGCCGCATACAGGGACGATTCCCTCAGGTACGGGTGCCCGAAACCTCGAGCTGCTTCCTGTAGGTGAGCAGGACGAACCCGTCCGGGTACACACGATCCTCCAGTCGCTCGTAGCCGAGGCGCTCGTACATCGCCTGCGCGGCTCCCATCCGCTGGGTCGTGTGCAAGGTCATGAAGGTCTTCCCGGCCTCGTGGGCACGCGCTTCCGATGCCGCCATCAGGGCCCGCGCCACGCCCCGGGACCTCGCCGTCGGGTCCACCCCCAGCATCCGGATGTGTGCCTCGCCCGGATCCAGCGGGCGTTGCTCTTTGTCGCCGTCGCGCACCCGCCCGTCGAGCTCGAGGGTCAGTGACCCGAGGATGCGATCGTCCTCGACCGCCACCATGATCGTCGTCTGGTCGGCCCGGGCCCGGACGTCGGCGATCCGCAGGAGATAGCGCTCCCAGTCCTCCTCGCCCGGCCGAACGTACTCGCGATACGCGTCCGCGGTGACCCGTCCGGCCTCGGCGTAGTCCGCGGGCGTGGCTTCCCGGACCTCCATCGCCGGAAGGCTAGCGGAGCGTTCCGTGCTCGACCTGCCCTCGATGACCGTCAGGTTCATTGACTTCCCGGAAGGGAATGGCAGGATGAACCCGGTGACGGAACCCCAGCTGGGACGACAGCTCCTCGCGGCGCACCGGGCGCTCGCGGCAGAGCTCGTGGTGGAGCTCGAGGAGAGAGGATGGCCCGAGCTCCGAGCGTCCCAGGCTTCGTTGGTACTGAACGTCGACCGGCGCTCCGGCACCCGGTTGACCGAGCTCGCCCGCCGGGCCGGGGTCACGAAGCAAGCGATGATGGTCGTCGTCGACGAGCTCGAGGTGCGAGGGTTCGTCCGCCGGACACCGGACCCGGACGACGGCCGGGCGAAGGTGGTCCGGCTGACCGCACGGGGCCGGACGCTCGGCGCCGAATGCCGCAGGGCCGTCGCGGCGGTCGAAGCTCGGACGAGGAGGACTCTGGGCGGGCGGCGCTACGAAGGCTTGCGGGAGGCGCTCGACCTCCTGCTCGAGACCGAGGAGGAGACCGCGTGAGTCGGCCTCAGCCCCGGAGGGCCGCCCGATCGGCGCGGAACCGTTCCAGAGGGATCTCGGGCTCGTCACCGATGACGAGATCCGCCAGCACCTCGCCGATGAGGGGAGTGAACTTGAAGCCGTGGCCGCTGCACGGGGATGCCACCACGACCGGTCCGACCCGATCGATGACGAAGTCCTCGTCGGGCGTCCTCGTGTAGAGGCACGTCTCGGTGCGGAGGGGTCTGGCACCGGACACGAGTCGCCGCCCCACCCAATCGGCGACCTGACGCTCGCGTGTCTCGTCGGCATCGAACGACCTCGTGTCCGGATCGACGACCGGCCCGGAGAGATGTGCGCCCGCCTTGATCGTGCCCGGCTCGAAGGGGTCGGGAACGATGTACGGGGGCTGCTCGGGCGTCTCGTCCCAATCGATCACGGTGGGCAGGTCAGTGGCGTCCGCGCCGAAGTACGTCGACTGCTCGAGGGTCGGTTGCAGCGTCAGTCGGATCCCCGCTTGCCCCAGGAGCGGGCCGGACCACGCGCCGGCCGCCACGATCGCCACCGGGGCCCGGATCGTGCTCGACGCCGTCACCACCTCGACGCCGTCACCGCTCGCGGCGATCGATCCCGCCGCCGTCTCCTCCCGAACCTCGGCACCGTGCGCTCTCGCCAATAGGGCGAGGGTTCGAACCGCCTCCTGGGAACGGAGGACCGCCCCGTCGGGCTGGTACACGAAGGACGAGCGCGGCGGGAAGCGGAGCACCGGCCAGCGCTCCGCGACCTCGGCGTCCGACGGGCGCTCGAGGCGCTCGCCGGCGTGCTCGAGGGCTCGCGCCGACGCCTCGGTCGCCGCGCCTACGTCGAGCCCGCCCACCACGCGCAACAGCTCCACGCCGGCCTCGTCCTCCAGCTCCCGCCATCGCTCCAACGAGCGCCTCGCCATCCCGACGTAGAGAGGATCGTGATACGTGAGGCGGAAGTTGCGGGTCGTCCCCGCGGTGCTCCCCCTGGCGTGCCCGAGCGTGAATCGCTCGAGCAGGATCACGGCACGCCCCCTCGCGCTGAGTGAGCGCGCCGCGGCCGCGCCCATCGGTCCGCCTCCCACGACCACGACGTCGACGTGCTCCATCGCGGGCGGGAGCGTAGCGGGTAGTGGACGCGGCCCGTGGGCCGGGCGAGACTCGGGTGATGACGGAGCCGGGTCCCCCCACCGTGGAGACGCCGATCGACGTTCCCGAGCCGGACCGGGAGGCGTGGCGGCGGCGGTGGCCGCCTATGTCCTACTGGATCCGGCTGCTGCTGACGATCGCGGCCGTCTCCGCCCTGCTGATGGCTCTGTGGTCGGTGATCAACATCGTGATCCTGGTCCTGATCTCCATGGTGCTGGCGATCGGCCTGGATCCGGCGGTTCGATGGATCGAGCGGCGGGGACGGTCCCGCGGCCGGGCGGTGACGATGATCTTCCTGGGAGCCCTCGCCGTCGTGATCCTCTTCGCCTCGTTGGTGATCCCGCCCCTCGTCACCCAGGTGGGCGAGCTCGCCGACGACATCCCCGGATATGCCGCGCGTCTGTCCCAACGGGACGACGCCATCGGACGCTACGTCCGCGAGAACGATGTCGCCGAGCGACTCCAGAGGTTCGTCGAGGAACTCCCCGAGAAGATCACGAACTCCTTCGGCACGATCGTCGGGGTCGCGGGGAAGGTGGGGGGCTTCATCTTCAACGCGGTGACGGTGGCGATCCTGACGATCTACTTCATGCTCGCGTTGCCCCGGATGCGCAGAACCGCAGCGATGTGGTTCGTCCCCGAGGCCCGGGATCGCGCTGGAGATGTGATGGATCAGGCGATCTCGAGGATCGGTGGATACGTGGCCGGCATCCTCACGACCGCATCGATCGCCGGCGGCTCCGCCCTCCTCTTCTTCACGATCCTGAGCTTGTTCGACGTCGGGATCCCCTTCGCGGTGCCGCTCGCGGTGTTCTCAGGCATCGCGGGATTGATCCCCGCCGTGGGTGCGTACATCGGCGCCGCGCCCGCGGTGATCGTGGGGTTCTTCCAGTCGGGTCTCACCGGGATCCTCGTGCTCGTCTACTTCATCGTGTACCAGCAGGTCGAGAACTACGCGATCCAGCCGCGGATCATGAAGAACGCCGTGAACCTGTCGCCGACCGCCGTGATCCTCGCCACGTTGGTGCTGGGCTCCCTCGGTGGGTTCGCCGGCGCGGTGCTCGCCTTGCCGGTCGCCGCCATCATCAAGGTCGTCATCGTTGAGGTCTATCTGCGCGATCGCGTGGCCGAGGGTGATCCGGTCGCCCGGGCGACGCTCGAGAAGCACGACCGCGCCGAGGCGGAGGCTCTGGCGGACGCACGTCAGCGAGCGCATGCTCGTCGCCGCCTCCTCGAACGCGTGCGGGACCGCTTCGGGCGAACGCCGCCCGAGTAGCATCATCGTGTGCCCTCTGGAGACGACCTGCGCAGGACAGAGGCGACGGGGAAGACCGGCAAGCCCACCGAGACCCGGAACAAGCCGGAGCGACCTCGCGATCGACTGGGCCGGCCGCTCCCGTGGGGATCCGACGGCGATCTCGAGCTCGAGGACTTCGATGCGCTGAGCCTCGACGAGAATCACGAGCTCGGGAGAACGCACGCTCGATCCGGTCGCTGGTTCCCCGCCCACGAGGCCTGGGAGACCGCGTGGAAGCAGGCGCGTGACACGGAGGAAGCGGAGTTCTTCAAGGGGTTGTCCCAGATGGGGGCCGGCTACGTGCATCTCCTGCGGGGCAACGCACACGGGGCGGCCACGTTGCTCAGGCGGGCGGCCGGGCGGATCGGGTCGTACGAGGAAGGAACCCGGGGTGTTCCGACGACGGCGCTCGCCGCCCGACTCCTCGCGGATGCGGACGCGGTCGATCGAGGCGACCTCGCTCCGGGGGAGCACGCGCCGGTCGCGCCCGTTGCCGTGTAGCCTGGAGTGGTGAGCCAGGCCGTGAGTGAGGTCAACTGGACCGGGCGGACAGGTCCCTTCACGTTCCGCGTGAACCCGGGCGTGTTCGCGCCGACCCACACCAGCAAGACGATCGCCGAGGCGCTCGAGGTCGGTCCGGGCGACACCGTGATCGATGTCGGCTGTGGCTCAGGAGTGCTGTCGTTCGTCGCCGCCCGCCTCGGAGCTGACCGCGTCGTGGGCTGCGACATCTCCGAAGAAGCCGTGGAGATGGCGCGATTGAACGCCAGGGCACTCGGGCTCGACGAGCGGTGCGAGTTCCGCGTGGGCAGCCTGCTCGACCCGGTCCGTGATCTCCGAGCCGACGTCCTGATCGGAGATGTCTCCGGGATCCCGGACGAGATCGCGCAGGTCGCCGGCTGGTTCCCCGACGGCAGGGCCGGCGGACCGACGGGAGCCGAGCTCCCCTCCGCGATGCTCGAATCGATCGGGGAGACACTGAAGCGGGGAGGGCACCTCTACCTGCCCACGGGCACGATCCAGGACGAGCGCACCATCCTTGCGAAGGCCCGAGAGCTCTTCGGCGAGCGGATGCAGGCCGTTATCGAGCGAGACTTCCCGCTCCCGGACGTGGTCGGCAAGTCTCTCGCGGCCGCGCGGATGATGAAGGACGGGCTCCTGAACCTGCACAAGCGGGGCTCGCGCTTCCTGTGGCATCTCCGCGTCTGGCGCTGCGAGCGCTGACGGGCTCGTTCATCGGCGACTAGCCCTCCGGCCGCAGCACCGCCACGGCGCGCACCTCGTACCCCGCCTCACGGAGAAGATCCGCGCCTCCGCGATCGATCGCGAGGACGATCGCCACGATCTCCGCGCCGGCCGCCTCGAGCACCTCCGCGGCCGCCCGCACCTGATGGCCGGTCGTCGACACGTCCTCGATCAGCGCGACCCTGGCTCCGGCTTCGACCACACCCTCCACCTGTGCCCTGGTCCCGTAGTCCTTCGGCCGCTTCCGGACCACGGTCACGGGCAGTCCGGTCTCGAGGGAGACGGCCGCGATGAGGAGCATCGCGGCGCCCTCGGGAGCGCCAAGGACGGTGACGCCTGCCGGGAGGAGCGCCGCGGTGGCCCTCGCGACGTCGCGCAACAGCGTGGGATCTGTGAGGAATCGGAACTTGTCGAAGTACACCGATGACCGTTGCCCGCTCGAGAGCACGAAGTCCCCGCGCAGCTCCGAGGCGGCCACCATCCGCCGCACGAGTTCGTCTCCCGTGGGCGGCTGAGTCGTGGTCACAGGGCGGATAGCATACGGGCGTGGGTCGTCGCGACGGCCAGCGAGATGGCTGGTACGGAACCGTCGGGCGGCCGGTGTTCTTCGCGCTCCCTCCCGAAGCGTCGCACCGCGTCGCCACCTCGCTGCTGTCCCTGCCGCTGCCGTGGGAGCGGATCGGAGGCGTGGTGGACGATCCCTCCCTCGAGATCGACCTGTGTGGGATCCGCCTCCGGAACCCGATCGGGCTCGCCGCGGGCTTCGACAAGACGTGCCGGCACCTACGCCCTCTCGGGAGGCTGGGGTTCGGCTTCGTCGTGGGTGGGACGATCACGCGGGCCTCGAGGAAGGGGAATGCCAAGCCGAGGATCGTCCGAACGACGGAGCGCCGCGCGATCGTGAACTCGATGGGCCTCCCGAATCCCGGGGCCGAGGCCGCCGCGGAGAACCTTTCGCGCGCTCCCGGCACCTCGCCGCGGTTCGCGAGCGTCGCGGACGAGGACCTTCCGATGGCGATCGAGACCGTGGAGCTCCTCGTTCCCCATGTCGACGGGATCGAGCTGAACGCGAGCAGCCCGAACGCACCATGGCGGCACGACCCCACGCACATGACCCGGCTGTTGGAGGCGTTCCGAGGGCGCACGGACCGACCCCTCCTGGTGAAGCTGCCGCCGTTCACCACGGACGAGGACCG
>CBHFMJ010000056.1:0-10119 GCA_965994715.1 uncultured bacterium
TCAACGGCGAACCGCCAGAAGCGTCCAAGCACCGCATCCTGTTTGAAAACCTCACGCCGCTGCACCCGAACAAGCTGCTGCACCTTGAACGCGAGATGCGCGGCGAAGAAAACATCACCGGCCGCATCATCGACATGATCGCGCCGATCGGGAAGGGTCAGCGTGGCATGGTCGTCTCGCCGCCGAAGGCGGGCAAGACGACGGTCCTCAAGAACATCGCGAACGGGATCATCAACTCGAGCCCGGACACGCACGTGATCGTCCTTCTCGTGGACGAACGGCCCGAGGAGGTCACGGACTGGCAACGTACGGTCGAAGCCGCCGAGGTCGTGTACTCGACGTTCGACAAGCCCACGGACCAGCACATCCAGGTCACGGAGCTCGTGCTCGAGCGGTCGCGGCGGCTCGCCGAGTCGGGCAAGGACGTCGCGGTCATCCTCGACTCGATCACCCGTCTGGCGCGGGCCTACAACCTGGCTGCGCCCTCGTCTGGCAAGATCCTGTCGGGCGGGATCGACTCGGGCGCCCTCTACCCGCCTCGCCGGTTCTTCGGTGCGGCCCGCAACATCGAGGAGGGCGGGTCCCTCACGATCATCGCGAGCGCGCTGGTCGAGACCGGTTCCCGGATGGACGACGGCATCTTCGAGGAGTTCAAGGGCACCGGGAACATGGAGCTCCGTCTGGATCGTTCACTGTCGGAGAAGCGGCTGTTCCCGGCGATCAACGTGGACGCCTCGGGGACCCGTAAGGAAGAGCTGCTCATGCCCGCGGAGGAGCTGGCCCTGGTGATCAAGCTTCGGCGCGTGCTCCACGCCCTCGATGTGGGCGCCGCGCTGGAGCTCCTGGTCGACAAGGTCAGGGCCACCAAGTCCAACGAGCAGTTCCTCAAGGAGATCGCGAAGGCACCTTCCGGAGGATAGCCGGCACGTCGACCGGGCCGATGGAACGGCCAGGGAACCGTCAGGTCGTCACCGTCGGCTACCCTGGAGGGGCGAAGAGGAGAAGGACATGAAACAAGGCATCCACCCCGACTATCAGATCGCCAACGTGCATTGCTCGTGCGGCAACACGTTCCAGACCCGCTCCACGGTCAGCGAGATCCGGGCCGAGCTGTGCTCGAACTGCCATCCTTTCTACACGGGGAAGCAGAAGTTCGTGGACGCCGGCGGCCGGGTCGAGCGCTTCCAGCGGCGGTACGCGAAGACACAGGCTGCCCAACAGGCCCAGCAGAGCTAGCCGACCAGTGGCGGAGGCAGAACTTCCCCGACCGGCATCGCCGCGCACCCATCTCTACGGCGGCCAGGCGGTCGTCGAAGGGGTCATGATGCGTGGGGCCGGGTTCTGGGCCATCGCCGTCCGCAAGCCCGACGCCTCGATCCACATCGAGTCGCACGAGATCGATTCGATCGTGCTCCGAGTGCCGATCCTCGGGAAGCCGTTCCTGCGGGGGATCATCGTGCTCGGGCAGTCGCTCGCGATCGGCATGCGCGCCCTGATGATCTCCGCGAATCAGTCGCTGGACGAGGAGGAGCGCCTGACCCCCCGGCAGGTGATCCTCTCGGTCGTGCTGGCGCTCGCGTTGTTCGTCGGCATCTTCATCATCGGTCCCGCCACCCTCTTCGCCTGGTTCGAGAACCGCACCGGGTCCGCCGGCATCCTCACGCTCGTCGGCGAGGGCCTCTTCCGCGTGGCGTTGTTCGTCGCGTACCTCTTCCTCATCGGCAGGACGAGGGACATCCATCGGGTCTTCGAGTACCACGGTGCCGAGCACAAGACGATCGCGGCCTACGAGCACGGCGAGGAGCTCGACACCGAGGCGATCGACCGCTACCCGAAGGAGCACGTCCGCTGCGGCACGAACTTCCTCATCATCGTGATGATCATCACGATCTTCGTCTTCACCCTGTTCGGCACGCCTGCGCTGCTCTGGCGGATCCTCTCCCGGGTCATCGCGATCCCGATCATCGCCGCGATCTCGTACGAGGCGCTCCGCCTCGGTGCGAAGCATCCCGGGTCGCTCGGCATGCGCATCCTGATGACGCCGGGGATCTGGCTGCAGAAGATCACGACACAACAGCCGGATGCCTCGCAGATCGAGGTGGCCGTCACGTCGTTCCGTGAGCTGCTCCGCCGCGAGGCGGAGGCGACCGCGGTCGATCGATAGCCGAGTCCCGTCCGAGTTCGGGGAGGTCGTTGCATCCGCGGATCCGTGCGCGAAGATGATGCGGTCCCCATGACCCGGGAGGTTTTCCCCATGCCGACCAGCGACCTGGACATGCCGCTGCTACCGAGCGCGGAACAGATCCGCAGACGCGAGTTCGCAACCGTTCGCCGTGGCTACGACCCGCAGCAGGTGCGTACCTACCTCACGTCGATCGCGAAGCAAGTGGGGACGCTCGAACGGGAGCTGAGCCAGCTCCGCCTGGAGGTCGGTTCCGCCGCCGCACGTGGCGAACCGTGGGCGACCTCTCCGACGACGCCTGCTCCTGCGCCGTCTGAGGCCGGCGATCCCTACGACGCCCTATCGAAGCGCTTCGCCTCGTTGATCGAGATGGCGGATCAGGAGGCCGAGCGGATCCTCGAGAACGCGCGGTCCGAGTCGGAGCTCGCCCTCGACGAGGCGAGGACCGAGGCCGACCGGATCAAGGTCGATGCCCAGGCGCACGCCGAAGTAGCCCGGCAGGAGGGAACGGATCTGCTGGAACGGGCCCGAACGGAGTCGAGCCGGGTGCTGGCGGGTCTCGCCGAGCGCCGTGGAGAGCTGATCAGACAGTTGGAGGAGATGCGCTCGAAGTTGCTCACCGTCGCCGAGGAGCTGGTGGGGCCCATCGAGGAGGCCGCGCGAGCCGAGGCGGAGGATGCCGATCTCGTCCAGCCCGTCGCCGCCGGAGCGGACGATGCTGCGAAGGCGGACGATGCTGCGAAGGCGGGCGACTCCGGCGAGGGCGAGACACCCCTGGACCCGCGCTACGAGGACCTCTGGGTTCACAAGGATCCCTCGATCGAGATCCCCGATCTCACCTCGATCGACCTCGACTTCGACGAGCGCGACGAGTAGCGGACCCGGGGCACCCCGAGGGCGCCTGGGAGAATCGTCGGCGTCATGGACGTCGACGACCGCCTGAAGGAGATCGAGGCCCGCTTCGAGCAGGTGCAGGCCGAGATGTCCACGATCGAAGCGGCGACCGATCACGATCGGATGCGCACGCTGGGCCAGCAGTTCGCCGAGCTCGAGCAGATCGTCCGTCCCTACCGGGAGCTCCGGCAGGCCACGGCGGACGCCGCGGAAGCGCGTGAGCTCGCCGCCGCGGAGACCGACGCCGAGATGGCGGAGGCGTTCGAGGAAGAGGCTCGCGCGGTCGCGGAGCGGGCGGAGGCGCTCCGCTCCCGGCTCGAGGAGCTACTCGTCCCGAAAGACCCCAACGAGGGCAAGGATCTGATCCTCGAGATCCGAGCGGGCGCGGGCGGCCAGGAGGCAGCGCTCTGGGCCGGCGATCTGTTCGAGATGTACCGGCACCTCGCCGACCGGCGCCGATGGAAGACCGACGTGCTCGCGTCGGCTCCGGCGGAGATGGGTGGCTACAAGGAGATCGTCCTGGGCATCCGCGGGCGCGACGCCTACGGCCGGCTGAAGCACGAGTCGGGTGTCCATCGCGTCCAGCGGGTCCCGGTGACCGAGTCGCAGGGCCGGATCCATACATCCACCGCCACCGTCGCGGTGATGCCCGAGGCCGAGGAGGTGGAGGTCGACATCCGGCCGGAGGACCTGGACATCGACGTGTACCGGTCGAGCGGGCCCGGCGGCCAGTCCGTGAACACCACCGACTCGGCGGTGCGGATCATGCACAAGCCGACGGGCATCAAGGTCGAGGTCCAGGAGGAACGGTCCCAGCTCCAGAACCGCGAGAAGGCGATGCGCTACCTGCGCGCGCGTCTGTATCAGAAAGCCCTCGACGAGCAGCAGGCGAGGGAGGCGGCGGCCCGCCGCTCGATGGTGGGAACCGGGGAACGGTCCGAGAAGATCCGCACCTACAACTTCCCGGAGGGAAGGGTCACGGACCATCGGATCAAGCACACCTCGCATCAACTCGCGAACGTGCTGGCGGGCGGCGACGAGCTCGACGCCTTCACCGAGCGGCTGCAGGCGTCGGAGCGGTCTGCCCAGCTCGCCGATCCGGGCGACGCCCAACCGGATGGGCCAAGGCCGGACAGGCCGATGCCGGACGGGAAGGAGTGACGTGCGCCCGGCGCAGGTGGTTCGACGAGCGGCCGACTACCTCGAGTGCCACGGCGTGGAGAGCCCGGTTCCCACCGCCGAGCGGCTCCTGTCGCACGTCCTGGGGACGGATCGAGCGGGGATCTATTCCCGGGAAGGCCTGACGTCGCAGGAGGCGAAGCTCTTCGGTCGCGTGCTCTGCCGGCGGTGCGTGGGGGAACCGCTCCAGCACGTGACCGGTGACCAGGCGTTCCGCCGCATCGTCGTGCGGGTCCGACCCGGCGTGTTCGTCCCGAGGCCTGAGACCGAGATCCTCGTCGGAGCGGTGGTGGAGGCGCTCGCGTCGATGGCCGACCTCTTGGTCGTCGACGTCGCCACGGGGACCGGCGCCGTGGCGCTGGCGCTCAAGGACGAGCTGCCCGACGCGACGATGTTCGCCACCGACCTGTCACCCGAGGCGGTCGACCTCGCCCGCGAGAACGCGCACTCCCTCGGACTCCCGGTGACCGTCCTCGAGGGGGATCTGCTCGAACCCCTTCCCCCCGACCTCCGCGGGCGGGTGAACGCCGTCGTCTGCAATCCGCCCTACGTGGCCGAGGAAGCCCGCCACACCCTTCCGGCCGACGTGCTCGCAGAGCCGCCGCTCGCGGTGTTCGGCGGGATCGAGATCTACGAGCGACTCTTCGCTCAGATGGTCGCTTGGCTCGCGCCCGGAGGGATCGTGGCCGTCGAGATCGAAGAGACCGCGGCCGGAGTCGTGGCGGGGGCCGCGGCGCACGAAGGGTTCGAGGGGATCATCGTGCGGCAGGACCTCACGGGCCGGGACCGGGTCATGGTCGCACGACGGCCGTCCCCGTGACACCACTCGAGGGGCCGTTGGGGGAGGCGGCGGCCGCCGCCCGCCGTGGCGAGCTGATCGTCTTCCCGACCGACACCGTCTACGGGCTGGGGACGCGTCCCGACGACCGCGCCGCCACCGCCCGCGTCTTCGCGGCCAAGCACAGGCCGCGTGACCTCGAGCTGCCGGTGCTTGTCGCGACGATCGAGGTGGCTCGATCGGTCGCCGTGTTCGACGAGCGCGCGGAGTGGCTCGCCGGCGCCTGCTGGCCCGGTCCGCTCACGCTCGTCCTCGCGCGGGGCGCGGACGCCGCGGCGTGGGATCTGGGAGGGGACCCGGCGACGATCGGCGTCCGCGCCCCGCACCAACCGCTCGCCCTCGCGTTGCTCGCCGAAACGGGGCCGCTCGCCGTGACCAGCGCGAACCGATCCGGCCGTCCTCCCGCGCAGACGTGCGACGAGCTCCATCGGCTGTTCGCGAAGGACGTCGCCGTCTACCTCTGCCAGGGCGACCCGCTCGAGGGCGCGGCGTCCACCGTGCTCGACCTCGCCCACGGTCCGGCGTCCATCGTGCGCGAGGGTGCCCTCGGACGCGATGCGATCGCCCAGCTTCTGCCGGACGAGGTGGCGTTGTTAGACTCGCGCCCTTCGTCATGAGCGGGATCCTGGTGGTGTGCACGGGGAACATCTGCCGCTCGCCGATGGCCGAAGGGTTCCTGCGCGCCGCGCTCGAGGCGCGGCTCGGCGACGGGGCGCCGGTGGTGACGTCGGCGGGGACCGCGGCCTGGGAGGGCTCAGGGGCGACGGCGGAATCGATCCGTACGGCGGCGGAGCGAGGCGTCGACATCGAGCCGCACGTCGCCAGGAAGCTCCACGGGGCCATGCTCGAAGACGCGGATCTGATCGTCTGCATGGCTGCCGATCATCGATCGACGATCGTCGACGCGATGCCGGACCTGGCGACCAAGACGTTCACGATCAAAGGGCTCGTGCGACTGTTGGAAGCCTCCCGCCCCGGCGGACCGCTCCGGGCTCGCGTCGCCGCGGCGGCGGAAGCGGCAGCTCGGAACGGGTCGTCGAAGCGATCGGAGGACGTGCGGGACCCGCTCGGCGATCCGATCGAGGGGTATCGAGAGGTCGCCCGCGAGCTCCACGACCTGGCCGACCGTCTCGCGGTGGCCCTCACCGAGGATCCAGGCTGATGCGCATCGCCCTCGGCGCGGATCACGCGGGCTTCCCGCTGAAAGAGGATCTGAAGGGGTTCCTCACCGAGGAGGGACACGAGGTCCTGGATCACGGGACCGACTCGACCGAACCGGTCGACTATCCGGCCTTCTGCGCGGCGGCCGCTCGCGCCGTGGCCGCCGGGGCTGCGGATCGGGCGATCGTGCTCGGAGGATCGGGCCAGGGGGAGCAGATCGCCGCCAACAAGGTGGACGGCATCCGGGCTGCCCTCTGCCACGACCTCTTCCTGGCCCGTCTCGCTCGCCAGCACAACGATGCGAACGTGCTCGCGTTGGGGGCGCGCGTGGTCGCGCCCGCGTACGCTCGCGAGATCGTGCAGCTGTGGCTGGAGACGCCCTTCGACGGGGGCCGCCACGAGGCGCGTGTGGAGCAGATCGCACTGATCGAACGAGGGGAGCTGTAGAGATGAGGGAATACCCCGCCGACTGGGAGGCGCTGAAGGCCGCGGATCCGGAGGTGGCCGACGCGATCGCGAACGAGCTGCAGCGGGAGCGGACGAACCTGCGGCTGATCGCCTCCGAGAACTACGCGAGTCCCGCGGTGCTCGCGGCGCTCGGGTCGACGATGACGGACAAGTACGCCGAAGGCTATCCGGGTCGACGCTACTACGGCGGATGCGAGTTCGTCGACGTCACCGAGCAGCTGGCGATCGACCGGGCGAAGGAGCTCTTCGGCGCGGAGCACGCGAACGTCCAGCCGCACGCGGGCGCCCAGGCCAACCTCGCCGTCTTCGGTGCGTTCCTCGAGCCGAACGACCCCGACTCGAAGGTCCTCGGGATGGAGCTCGCCCACGGCGGTCACCTCACGCACGGCTCGCCCGTGAACGTCTCCGGGATGTGGTTCAACTTCGTCGGGTACCGCGTCGACGAGGACACCGAGCAGCTCGACATGGACGAGGTGCGGGATCTCGCGAAGGAGCATCGTCCGAAGATCATCCTCGCGGGCTACACGGCCTACCCGAGGGCGATCGACTTCGCCGCGTTCCGGACGATCGCCGATGAGGTGGGCGCGCTCCTGTGGGTCGACGCCTCCCACTTCATCGGCCTGGTCGCGGGCGGCGCCTATCCCTCGCCCGTGCCGCATGCCGACGTCGTGACGTTCACCACACACAAGGCGCTCCGAGGGCCCCGCGGGGCGATGATCGTCTGCAAGGAGGAGCACGCGAAAGCGATCGACAAGGCCGTGTTCCCGATGATGCAGGGCGGCCCGCTCGAGCACGTGATCGCCGCGAAAGCCGTCGCGCTCAAGGAAGCGATGCAGCCGGCGTTCCGCGACTACGCGCAGCGCGTGGTCCGCGATGCGCGGGCACTCGCCGCCGGTCTGGCCGACGAGGGGCTCCGGGTGATCTCCGGAGGGACCGACTCGCATCTGATCCTCGCGGACGTCCGCCCGGTCGGCACCGACGGCAAGACGGCCGAGGCCGTCTGCGACGAGGTCGGGATCGCGCTGAACAAGAACCAGATCCCGTACGACCCCAACCCGCCCTCGTCGCCCTCCGGGATCCGCGTCGGCACACCGGGCCCTGCGACGCTCGGGATGGACGAGGCAGAGATGGGCGAGGTGGCGTCGATCATCGGCGACGTCCTGAAGCACCCGGACGACGGGTCCGTGAAGGAGAAGTCCGGGCAGCGCGTCCGGGACCTGATGGAACGCTTCCCGCTCTACCCGTGACGACGCGGCCGTGACGATCTGGCCGTGCTGGCTGTGAGCAGGTCCGCCGGTTGCCGGGTGGCGAGGACCCCCGCACACTGAGGCCACCGTGGTCGCGTATCTGATCGTGTTCCTTGTCGCAGCGGGGACCACGTTCGCGCTGACGCCCCTGGTGCGTCGCCTCGCCATCCGCTTCGGCGCGATCGACACGCCGTCGGAACGCAAGCTCCACACGGTCCCCACGCCGACGATGGGGGGGCTCGCGATGTGGGCGGGCTTCCTCGTGGCGATCGGGGTCTCCCGGCTCCTCCCGTTCTTCGAGCCGATGAACGCGACCGCCGTCGAGCCTCTCGCGGCGGTCGTGACGTGCACGATGATGGTCGGTCTCGGCGTGATCGACGACCGGCGAGGCACGTCCGCGCTCGCGAAGCTCACGGCCCAGATCTTCATCGCCGGCATCCTGATCCTGCTCGGAGTCCAGCTCGCGTTCTTCGTCCTCCCGGGCGAGGGGCTCGCGGTGCTGGGGACCGACGAGGCCGTCCCGCTCACGATCCTCTGGGTGCTGGCGGCAGCGAACGCGATCAACCTCGTGGATGGGCTGGATGGGCTCGCGGCCGGCATGGTGGCGATCGCCGCCGCCACGTTCTTCATCTACATGGTCCGGGGAGCGGACCTCTCCGAGTCGGCGTCGGTCGCCGCGCTCCTGTCCGCGATCACGGTCGGCGTCTGCCTTGGCTTCCTCCCCTGGAACTTCCATCCCGCGAAGATCTTCATGGGCGACACGGGGTCGATGCTCCTCGGGATGCTCGTGGCGGTCGCCACGATCTCGGGGGTCGGCCTGAATCCCTTCCCGCCGGAGCGGGGAGACGTCGCCGTGATCGCGTTGCCGCTGCTCGTGCCTCTGCTGGTCCTCGCGATCCCGTTGCTCGACGTGGTCCTCGCGATCGTGCGGCGCACGCGGAAGGGGCTCGGGATCGCCCACGCGGACAAGGAGCACATCTTCCATCGGCTCATGGACATCGGTCACGGACACCGGCAGACGGTGCTGCTGATGTACCTCTGGTCCGCGCTGGTCTGTGGCTCCGCGCTCGCGATCGGGGTGATCGACGGCCTGCTCGTCGCCGGCGTGATCGTCGCGGGCGCGGTCACGCTCTTCCTCGTGACGGCGCTGCCACGTCTCCTCGAGCGTCGGCGCAACGGGGATGCGAACGGCGGCGGCGAGGAGGCAGGGGCCGAGGACCCCGCCGAGCCGGCCGGAGCCACCATGCCCGCGTCGGGCCTGACCACGAAGCCGGCACCCGGCCCGGCTCCCGTCGACCCGAGCGCCCCTTGAGGGCGCCGATCGGTCGGATGGGCGTGGCGGGTCCATGTGAATCCTTTCACAAGCTCGCGGACATAGGTCCCGGAAACGGCCTCTGACCAGCGGAAACGCGGGATTCCGCGGTTTGACGGCATGTGAAGGGGCCGTTTAGAGTGTCCGCCTCCGATGAGCGGATCCCGCAAGAGCGATGCGTGGTCCGGCATGGGGATCGGCTGGGCGATCACCTCCACCCTCATCGGAGGGATGGCCACGGTCGGAGGGTTGGGATATCTGCTCGACCGGTTCCTCGAGACGGGTTCCGGGTTCACCGCGCTCGGCATCGTCCTCGGGGCGGCGAGCGCGATCTACATCGTGTATCTGCGGTACGGCAAGGGAGACGAGTGACGACCACGGTTGAGCCGGAGCGCGAGCTGGTGCGCCGGCTCTTGCCGTTCGCCGTCCCAGCCCTCGGGATCGCGGCCGGCTTCGGTGCCGTGCTCGGGGGATCGGGAGCCGCATGGTCCGCGGCGATCGCGATCGTCGCCGTGGCCCTCAACTTCGTGGCCTACGCGAGCTCGGTCGCGTGGGCGGCGCGCATCTCCCCGATGCTCGTCATGGCCGTGGGCCTCGGAGGCTACGTGGTGCGGGTTGCCGCCTTCACCGTAGCCCTCCTGCTCCTGAACCGACTCTCCTGGTTCTCTCCGCTCGCGTTCGTGGCCGCGTTCGCACCGGCCACGATCGCGCTCCTCGTGGTGGAGATGCGACTGCTGGGCGGCCGGATGCAGGCCGACCTCTGGTACTTCCCGGAGAAGACCTGGCCGGAGCGAACCACGTGATCCCGGCTGTCCTCGCCGAAGAGTTCCATCCGCCC
>CBHFMJ010000057.1:0-9956 GCA_965994715.1 uncultured bacterium
CGTGGCGAGCATCCCCATGTAATCGGCCCGGCTCCGCTCGATCGCGGGGGCCTGCCGCCCCCGCCAGATGTTGCCGCCACCGACCACGACCGCGACCTGTGCCCCAAGGTCGACGACCTCGGCGAGCTGCCGGCCGATCAGCGCGGTCGCCTCCGTGCTGATCCCCGTGCCGTCGGTGGGTGCGAACGCCTCCCCGGAGAGCTTGAGGAGGACGCGGTGGTAGCCCGTCCCCCCAGGACTCCTGTCCGTCACGTT
This sequence comes from uncultured bacterium, assembly GCA_965994715.1. GTDB lineage: Bacteria > Actinomycetota > UBA4738 > UBA4738 > HRBIN12 > JAJNBA01. Next base: position 256 of record CBHFMJ010000057.1, read on the forward strand.
CGCGTGCGCTCCCCTCGTGATCGTCCCGGCCGCGTCGGCGTCGAGGGCCATCAGGCCTCGGTGGATTCACCAAGCTTGTATCGGACGAATCGACGGACGGCAACCTTCTCGCCGACCTTGGCGGCGACCTCATCGAGCAACTGCTGGATCGTCTTCGCGTCGTCCTTCACGTACGGCTGCTCCAGGAGCACCGAGCTTTGATAGAAGGCGTTGAGCTTGCCCTCGACGATCCTGTCGAGCACGTTCTCGGGCTTCCCGGCCTCCTTGGCCTGCGCCAGGGCGATGTGCTCCTCCTCCTGGACGACGTCCGCTGGGACGTCCTCGCGCCTGAGCCAGCGTGGAGCGGCGGGGCTCGCGATATGGAGCGCGATGTCCTTCGCCAACTGCTTGAACTCGGCCGTGTTCGCCACGAAGTCCGTCTCGCTGTTGACCTCGATGAGCACGCCCACCGTGTTGTTGAAATGGATGTAGCTGTCGATCAGCCCCTGATCGGCCGTCCGGTCTGCGCGCTTGGCGGCGGAGGCGAGCCCTTTCTCTCGGAGCAGCTCGACCGCTTTGTCGATGTCACCGCCCGTTTCCTGGAGCGCACGCTTGCAATCCATCATCCCCGCGCCGGTGATCTCGCGGAGCTTCTTCACCTGGGCGGCGGAGATGTCGGTCATGCCTCGCCCTTCGATGGAGCGGCAGGCGCCGGTTCATCGATCGCGGCTTCGGCGACCACCTCCGGCTCCTCCTCGGCGGTCTCCCTGGTCGGGAGATCTGGCTCGAACACCGTGCTGGCCGCGATCGCTGCGGCGTCCTCGGCGGACGGCACGTCCTCGTCCGCGGGAGCCGGGGCGGCGGTCGTGGACCGGCGCGGTGCCGCCGTCGGGCGTCGTGCGGCGGACTTCTCGATCACCTCGTCCTTGGCCATCCCGTAGCCCTCCGCGAGCGCGTCCGCGACGACCCGAGCGACGAGGCTCACGGCGCGGATCGCATCGTCGTTGCCAGGGATCACGTAGTCCACCTCGTCCGGATCGCAATTCGTGTCCACGATCGCGATCACGGGGATCTCGAGCTTGCGCGCCTCGGTCACCGCGATCTGCTCCTTCTTCGTGTCGACCACGAAGACGGCGTCAGGGAGTCGCTCGAGCGCCTGGATACCGCCGAGGTTGCGCTCGAGCTTCTCGCGCTCGCGCCTGAGGCGGATGACCTCCTTCTTGGGAAGGTTGTCCATCGCGTCGGATGACTCCATCTCCCGCAGCTCCCGGAGCCGGACCAGACGCTTGGAGATGGTGCTGAAGTTCGTGAGCATGCCGCCGAGCCATCGGTTGTTCACGAACGGCATGCCGACGCGGCCCGCATGCTCCTCGACGACCTCCTGGGCCTGCTTCTTGGTCCCGATGAACAGGACCGTGCCGCGACGGCGGCCGAGATCACGAACGAACTCGAACGTCTCCTCGATGCCGGCGAGGGACTTCTCGAGGTCGATGATGTAGATGCCGGATCGCTCCCCGAACAGGTAGCGCTGCATCTTCGGGTTCCACCGTCTTGTCTGGTGGCCGAAGTGGACGCCGGCCTCGAGGAGCTCCCGCCTGGTGACGACAGGCACGTTTCCCTCCTGCTGTTGGTTTCTTCCTCCGTCCGGATCTTCCCGCGGGCGGCCCAGGTCCATCTGCGCTTCTTGGGCCTGGGACCCCGCCGTCGCGGTCCTCGGACGTGCGTGCTCGGCACCTTCCGGCGCCGGCGCGGGGCAGTCTACCAGCGGCGATGCGAGCTCAGGCCCGACCCGTTCGCACCCCACGGGGCCTCGACGCGCGCCGTTCCGGCGCCGCGCGGACGGGTGCATCCGGCACCTCGCCCGCGATCGCCAGGTATCGGATCGCGATGGCCCCGATGATCGCGGTGTGGAGGAGGCTCACCACGACCACGAAGATCCATGCGGAGTACGGGGGGTTCACGCCGAGCCCCGATCCCGGGACGGACCCGACGATCGTCGCCACGGAGGTCGCGAACCACGGGACCACGTAGAGCACGGCGAAGGTCAGGTTCCCCGATCCCGGCAGGCGAGCGGCTCGGAGGGCGCGACCGAGGCAGTCGAGGAACCGGCGCCCCTCCGTGACCGCGATCACGGGTGCGAACGCGAACACCCAGACCGCGAGGACCAGGATCGAGAGCTGCAGGATGAACGAGAGACCCCCACCTCCGAGCCCCGCCACGATCTGCGACGTGAACAACACCGCGACACCGAAGGCGTGGATCGCGAACGCGACGGGGAGCGCTCGCAACCCTCGGATCGCTCCCCACCGACTGGCACGACCGGTCTCGACAGCCTCCACGGCGAGCCCCACGACGATCGCGTGCCACAGGGCGTGCACCAGAGCAGGGATCAGGACCAGCGGAAGCCCCTTGCCGACGCCAAGGATCCCGATCGAGACCGAGAGGTCGGTGGTGGTGCTGAGGGGCGCGGGCGCCACGATGTGGGCCAGGAGCGCGAACGGCCCCGGGTAGCCGAGCGCGACGACGACGAGCCACTCGAGCAAGAGCCACGCCACCGTCGCCCCGACGACGAGCGGACTGGACCAGGTTGCCGCCAGGCCACGGGCGAACGCCGTGCGGATCGGCGGCATCGAGTCCATCGGCGGCACGGACATCCGCGACAACAGGCCGCCCCGACGGACCGGAGCCGGTCGGCCTCGCGTGCCACGGGAGTCCGCGCTCATCCAGCCTCCTCCTCGGGGTCGAGATCCGAGCCGGGTCTCGGCGTGGGACCGAGGCGCCGTTGCAACGGCCATGCGAGCGCGAGCGCGACGATCGCGACCGGAAGACCGCCGAGCGCGAACCCGGCGAGCAGACCGCCGAGCTCGAACGTGGTCGGGGACGGCTCGTCCGTCAGGACACCATCCGGGTCTTCCGCGAACGCCACGATCTCGGCGTCCTCGACGCCCGTGACAGCGACGAGAACGTCCCCAGCGTCGGCGAGCCCCCGGAGGAATGCGTCTCCGGCGTAGATACGGAACGCAAGATGCCCCGTCCGGCGATCGATCGCGTAGAGCGAACCGGAATTCGTCGGTACGAGCAGGTGCGCGTGATTGAGCATCGGCGGCGTGAGTGGGGACGGATCGTTCACCGCGTGGTCCCAGAGGACGGTCCCCGTCTCGGCGTCCAGCCCGTACGCGCGTCCGGTCACATCCACGGCGTAGACCGTGCCGTCGGCCATGACGGGCGCCAGCGTGGAGATCCCCTGGGGAGAGAAGGGCGTGGTGAGGGGGTTGACGATCTCGGACCGCCACAGGAACCGACCCTCCGCCGCCTCGAGCGCGATGACGGAGCCAGGCTCGAACACGAGGATCATCCCGTCCGCGACCACCGGTCCCGATACGAGGTTCCCCTGGACCGCGTCCTCGCCCGTTCGCCAGAGCTCCTCGCCGGTCGAACGATCGAGCGCGACCACCGCCCCCAGCGTCTGTTGCTCGCCGACCGTGGCGACGAGCGCTCGGTCCCCGTCCACCGTCACCGCTCCGGCGATCGAGCTGCCGAGGTCCTTCGACCATCGGAGCTCCCCCGACGAGAGCTCGACGGCGGTGACGTGACCGCTGTAGTCGCCGACGTAGGCGGCGGTCTCGTCGGCCGTGACCGGCGTGCGGACGACGTCCTCGAGGGGGACGGACGAAGGCCACACCGTCTCTCCCGACGGGAGATCGATCGCGACGAGGTGGGAGCCTGTGTGACCCTCCTCGCCCGGAGGGGCCGAGGGCGATGCGTTGGGGGACGCCGTCGGAGATGCGGTGGTGGCCGGGCCCCGGTCGCCGAACCCCTCCGCGAACACCACGACCGGGCCGTCGGGACCCGATCCGATCGCCGGCGTGACGGACGGTCCGAGGTCCCGCGGCGCCGTGAAGACCTCCGAGCCGTCTTCGGCGTCGAAGCCGAAAACCTCGTGCGGCCCTACGACCACGATCGTGCCGTCGTCACCGACGATCGGTGAGGAGAGACCTCCGGTCACGTCCGCATCGTCGATCGCGATGTCGCGGTGACGCCAGGCCACCTCCAGCGGAGCGGAGGGTCCGTCTGACAGACCGTCGTGGGACGGCCCGCCTTGGAACTGCGGCCACTCGGCGAGCGCAACGAGCGGCATGCCGAGCACCACGGCGAGGGTGCACCCGGCCAGGGTCATCCAACGTCGGGGCACACGGGAACGGTGAGCAGCGCGCAAGGCGCGTCATCCTAACCGGTCGCCTGCGACGGGGCGCCTCAGGACTCCAGCGGCGCGAGGCGGATGAAGCGCCAGACCTCGACCGGGCCGAGGTATTCGAGCGGGTCGACGTAGGTGTCGGCGAGCTTCACGCCGAAGTGAAGGACGGGAACGATGTCGCCCGCATGCCCTGTCCCCGAGCGGGCGATCGCCTGCCCTGGTGACACGACATCGCCCCTTCGGACCGCGACAGAGTCCAGGAACGAGTAGGTCGACTCGAGGCCGGCGCCGTGGTCCACGGTGACGAACAGCCGCCCGCCTACCGGCCCGGCGAACGTGACCGTGCCCGTGGTCGCTGCACGGACGGGTGTACCGACCGGCGCGGCGATGTCGATCCCGCGATGGCCCGATCCGAACGGAGAATCGGGCGGATCGAACCCGCGGACCACGGGAGCGACGATCGGCCAGGTCCAATCCCCCGAGGCGTGCGCCGGCGCAGGCACGGCGGATACGAGGACCGCACTCCACACCCCACACCACAGAACGAGCTTCCTCACGAGCAGGACGCTAGGAGGTCCGGCCGGCGCGCGCCGTGAAGCGCGTCACACGGGAAGTGGGTCAGTCGAACTCGGAGAGCTGGCCGCGGAGCCCGCCGACGGCCTTCGTGTGGATCTGACACACACGCGACTCGGTCACGCCCAAGATCTCCCCGATCTCGGCGAGCGTCAGGCCCTCGAAGTAGTAGAGCGTCACGACGATCTTCTCGCGCTCGGAGAGGGAGTTGATCGCGGCGGCCAGCATCCCGCGGGTCTCCTGGCTCTCCACGCCCCACGTCGGATCGATCCCCTTGTCGGCGAGGGTGTCGATCAGCGCGACCGATTCTCCGCGGTCGCTGCCGGCGCTCACGACCTCGTCCAGAGCGAGCACGGAGACGAAGGAGATCTGCGACACCATCTCGTGGAGCTCGCGACGATTCATGCCGAGCCGGTCGGCGAGCTCCTCTTCGGTCGGCTGCCGCTTGAGCATCGCCTCGAGGTCCGCCTGCGCCTTCTCCAGCTCCCGGGCCTTGAAGCGCACGGACCGGGGAACCCAGTCCATCGCGCGGAGCTCGTCGATGATCGCGCCCTTGATCCGTGGGATCGCGTAGGTCTCGAACTTGTTGCCCCGTCCGGGCTCGAACTTCTCGAGGGCGTCGATCAGCCCGAACATCCCGTAGCTCACGAGGTCGGACTGATCCACGCTGGAGGGCAGTCCGGGGGCGACCCCGCTCGCGACGTACTTCACGAGCGGCGCGTAATGCAGGATCAGCTTCTCTCGTGCGTCACCGTCGGCCGTCCGCTTGAAGACATCCCAACGGATCGCCAACTCGTCGTCGAGGGCGGCGGTGATCGTGACCGTCTTGGCCCGCGCGTTCTTGGCAGGCGTCTTCCGGGCACGGGCCGCCGGCTTCGTGGCCACCTTCTTCGCAGTCGCCATCTCAGGCCCTCGGGTGCGCGCGCTCGTAGGCATCGAAGAGCCGGCGACGCGAGACGTGCGTGTAGCGCTGCGTCGTCGCGACGCTCGCGTGTCCGAGCAGTTCCTGCACGGCTCTGATGTCGGCCCCTCCTTCCAGCAGGTGCGTGGCGAACGAGTGCCGGAGCGTGTGTGGGGTGACACGCCTTCCGGGCAGCAGGGTAGCGCCATACCGCTGAACCATCGAACGGATATCGCGCTCACTGAAGGGTTTCCCACGCCTGTTGAAGAAGAGCTGACGTGTTCCCTCGGAGGCCATCTGGGGCCGTCCGGCCTCCAGATAGTCGCGCAGAGCGTCGGCAGCATATTCGGAGATGGGGACGTCTCGCTCCTTCGAGCCCTTCCCCAGCACCAGCACGCGGCCTCGACGCACATCGATCCGGTCGACGGTGAGGCTCGCGACCTCTCCGACCCGGAGACCGGAGCCGTAGAGGAGCTCGAGGGCGGCACGATCCCGGAGGGCCACGGCGTGCTCCAGAGGATCGCTGTCCCCGTCGACCGGCGGCGCCTCCGCGAGCACCTCGGCCTCGCTCGGCCTGAGGACGGTCGGAAGGCGATTCACGACCTTCGGGCGTCCGAGGAGCAGGGATGGATCGGCGGGGACCCGCTCGACCGAGACCGCCCACCGATAGAACGTCTTGATGGCTCCGACGCGGCGCGCGATCGTCGCCCGCGCATACCCGAGCGTGTGCTGTTGCGCGAGGAACCGGCGAAGGATCGGGTACGGGGCGTCGCCCAGGGAGCTGTGGTTCCGGGCGAGGAACGTGGCGAGCTGCTCCAGATCGCCCCGGTAGGCCGCGACGGTGTTCGGCGACAGGCGACGCTCGAGGGCCAGATGGTCCTCGAAGTCGCTGAGCAGGGCGAACTCGGTTGGGGGAAGTCCTTCGGGCATGCACGCTCCCGGGGTCGCTGCCTGTGTATCAACCGGAAGGGTGCGACGCAAGCCCCCACACGGGGGGTGCGGCGGTCACCCTGTCGGCCGGAAGGCCCACCGTCAACGGGGCGACGGTTCCGCGCCCGCGACCTGCACCGTGGCTCGATGGCGTCGCTCGAATCGGCCGCCGGAGCTCATCACCAGGCCCCGCAGCTCGAGCCGGACGAGGGTCGTGATCGCGTCCGGCACTGACATCCGGGCACGATGGGCGACGGCGTCGGCGAGCAGGCGGCCGGCGAGCGCGTTCCAGACGCGCTCCTCGGAGCCGTCGAGGTCGGGCGGCGCGGGGGGCGGCAGCTCCCGATCGACGCCCAGATCGTCCAGGAGGTCGTCGGCGCCGCGGATCAGCGTCGCACCATCCCGGATCATCTCGAGCGGGGTCTCTGCGAGGGGACTCGTGACGGGCCCCGGAACGGCGAAGATGTCCCGTCCCAATTCGAGGGCATGGTCGACGGAGATCCGCGAGCCGCTCCTGGCCTCGCCCTCCACGACCACCAGGGCTCTCGCGAGGGCGACCACGATCCGGTTCCGCGCCGGGAAGTGCCGGGGACCGGCCGGGACGCCGGGCGGGTACTCGCTCACGATGGCGCCGCTTCGGGCGATCGTGCCGAGGAGCTCTCGGCTGCTCGCGGGATAGGCGACGTCGATGCCCGAGCCCAGGACCGCGACCGTGCGGCCTCCGGCCTGGAGCGCGCCGCGATGGGCGGCGGCATCGATCCCGTGCGCAGCGCCGGAGACGACGGCGAGCCCCGCCGATACGAGGGCGCGCCCGAGGTCCTCCGCGACGGAACGGCCGACGTCCGAGCACTTCCTCGAGCCGACGATCGCGACGCGGTCGGGAAGGTCCGTGAGCGACAGCCCCCGGAGGAACATACCCACCGGCGGGTCCGAGAGGTCGAGGAGCCGGTGGTCGTACTCGAGATCGGCCGGTGTGACGAACCGAGCCCCGATATCCGCCACGCGCGCGGCGATCGCGTCGGGGTCGATCCGGAGGAGCCACTCCCGGTCGCCGTCGCTGCCGAGTCTGCCTGTGCGCACGGACTCGAGGCATCTTTCCGCCGAGCCGCGCTCCCATGCCTCCGCGTGGAGGGAGAGCGGCCGGAGGCTGCGAAGCCCGGAGAGCGCCAGGATCGAGCGACGTTCGACCTTTCCCGCCCCGAACCCGGGTGGCCAGCCGCGAGGCGGCGGACCCTGCGGATCAGACGGCACGCGCCAGCTCCTCCGTCCCGAACCCGGTGCGGTACGACAGCGCCTCCGCGAGATGCTCCGTCTCGATCAGCTCGGATCCGGCCAGGTCGGCGACCGTCCGACCCACCTTGATCGCCCGATCGAAGCCTCGACCCGTGAGGGCGAGCATCTCCACCGCTCTCGTGAGGAGCGCCTCGGCGCCGGATGACAACGAGCAGGTCCTGCGTGCGACCGGTCCGGGCAGGTGGGCGTTGCACGACACACCGAGAGCGGTCCATCGGCGGCGCTGACGATCGCGGGCCTCCACGACGCGCCCGCGAGCGACATCCGAGGTCTCCCCTGCGGATGAGCCGAGCAACTCCTCCTTGGTCAACCGAGGGATGCGGAGGCGGATGTCGATCCGATCGAGCAACGGACCCGAGAGCTTGCTGCGGTACAGCTGGACCCGGTCGGGTCGGCACACGCATCGACGGACGCCGTCGCCGACGAACCCGCACGGGCAGGGGTTCGCCGCGGCGACGAGCGTGAACCGCGCCGGGAACTCCACCGAACCGACCGCCCGCGTGATCACGACACGTCCGTCCTCGAGCGGCTGGCGGAGGCCTTCGACGGCGTCGCGGCGGAACTCGGTGAGTTCGTCGAGGAACAGCACGCCGTGATGCGCGAGGCTCACCTCGCCGGGACGCACGAAGGTGCTGCCTCCCCCGAGCAACCCCACCGTGGAGACCGAATGATGCGGCGCCCGGAACGGGCGGACCCGCAGGAGTCCGCGTGACGCACCCAGGAGCCCCGCGACCGAATGCAGCTGGGTCGCCTCCAGGGACTCCTCCCGCGACAGCTCCGGCAGGATCGTCGGCAGCCGCCGCGCGAGCATCGTCTTCCCGGCGCCGGGCGACCCCACCATCAGCATGTTGTGACCACCGGCAGCCGCCACCTCCAGGGCGCGGCGCGCCTGCGTCTGACCACGCACCTCGGAGAGGTCGACGGTCGCGGCGGCCGGCGCATCGTCGGCAGCCTCGGCCACCTCGGGCGCCGACCACGTGCCGCGGAGGAACCCCACGGCGTCGGAGAGCGTCTGCGCGCCGATCACGCGGAGACCCTCGACCTGCGCGGCCTCCACCGCGTTCGCGCTCGGCACCACGATCCCCTCCAGCCCCGCCCTCGCGGCCGCGATCGCGACGCTCAGGATGCCGGGGGTCGAGAGCAGCTCGCCCTTCAAGGAGACCTCACCCGCGAACGCCAGCGCGCGCAACCGGTCGTGGGGGATCTGGCGCGTCGCCGCCAGCACGCTCATCACGAGTGGGAGATCGAGGCCGGGGCCCTCCTTGCGGACGTTCGCCGGCGCGAGATTGACGACGACGCGCCGCAACGGCCACTCGAGCTTCGCGCCCTCCACGGCGGGGCGGACCCGTTCGCGAGCGTCCTGGACGCCCGCACCGGGAAGCCCCGTGACGATGAGCGCCGGAAGTCCGCGACCGACGTGCGCCTCCACGGTCACGAGGTGTCCCCCGACGCCGAGCACCGCCACCCCCAGGACCCGCCCGTACATGGGCGCCGGACGATACCCCTGACCACCGACACGAGGCGGTCACCTCGAGTCCCCGCGCTAGCATCCCCGCCGATGCCCGAGCCGCTCGACCACCCGGAACCGGAGCTGATCGATGTCCGCGATCCCGAACGATCGCGGGCCGCGCTCGAGCGACTGGGCGAACGGACCTGGAGGGAGGCGCTCGACTGGTTGTACGGACCAGCTGCGGATCGCCCCACCGCCCCCGACCTGTACCCGGAGATGCGACACACGTTCTTCGGTGAACGCGGCCGACCCGGCCCCGCGCCGTCACGGGGCTCGAGCTCGGGCGATGTCTTCACCGAGTTCCGCGACCGACTCGCGCC